>SXWG01000129.1 GCA_005789925.1 Actinomycetota bacterium
GAAACAGCAAAGCGATTTTGAACAGACTCCACGGGTCAATTTCGCGAATCACTCGGGTAACTCTGCGCACACGCGGGCGCGGACCCGAAGGGGCTCTTTTCTCGGTCAGGGACTTGAGTCGGTCGGCGAATGCCACGCTCCGAGTGTAGAGAAGTCGACAACGGTGGCGCGGGCGGAAGCTCTGATGCCCTTTATTTCCACCACAACCAACACGGTTTCGTCGGCAACGCGGTACTCGACAATCTGTGCATTGTTCTGGCTTGCAATTTCCTCTGCTGCGTTGGCGCCTGTAAGCGCACCTGCAAGTGCAGCTGCTTCGGCTGCGATATGTACACGAGCATCATTGATCGCAATCTCTCCAAGTTTCGCTGCCGCCACTGAAAATGCTGCTGCTAATCCGATGCAAAGCGCACCAACTAGAGAGGCGCTACCGCGGTTATCGACGCGGCTATTCGTCGTCGGTAGAAAGAATGGGCGCAACAGAAGCAACCACCTGACCATCGTCAAGATTCATTACGCGAACGCCCGTAGCGTCGCGTCCTTGGCTGCTGATCTCACGAACGGCCATGCGAATGGTCACGCCCCCTGATGAGACTGCAACGATTTCATCGTCAATGCCGATCATAAAGGCGGCAACGACGAAACCTTTCTTGCCTGTGAGCTTGATGCCAATCACTCCTTGGCCGCCGCGTCCTTGGCGGTTGAACTTGTCAACCTGGGTGCGCTTTCCATATCCAGCATCTGTGACAATCAGGATCGCAGTGTCATCTTTGGCCACATCAACCGACACCAGCTCGTCACCGGCGCGCAACTTCATTCCACGCACACCTGCGGCCGCACGACCCATTGGCCGCACTTCGGTTTCGCTGAATCGAATGGTTTGACCTTTGCGGGAGACCATGAAGATGTCCTCTTCGCCATTGGTCTCGATCACGCGTACGAGTTCATCTTTGGGTCGCAAGTTCAACGCAATCAAACCGTCACGACGACTGGAGTCATAGGCATTGAATTCGGTTTTCTTTACCTGCCCTTGCTTCGTAGCGAAGAACAAGTAGCGCTCGCCATCAAAGGATCGGGTATCAATGATCGCTTGGATGGTTTCACCGGCTTGTAACGGCAAAAGGTTCACGATTGGGATTCCCTTGGCGGTGCGCTCACGCTCTGGGATGTCCACTGCCCGCAAGCGATAAACGCGACCGCGGTTTGAGAAGAACAGCAAATAGGCGTGCGCGGTCGTGAAGATCACGTGCCGCACAACGTCTTCGGCTTTCAGTTTTGCTCCAGCTACTCCTCGACCACCCCGGCTTTGAATGCGGAAGGAATCGGCGGTGACCGCCTTCACGTACTGGGCCTCGGTCATCACAATCACGAGCTCTTTGTCATCGACGAGATCTTCGATTCCCATTTCGCCGACATCATGAGTGAGTTTGCACACGCGCGGGGTTGCAAACTTCTCCTTGATCTCAGACAGCTCATCTTTGATCACGGTGCGCAATACAGTGTCCTTGGCAAGGATCTCTTCGAGTTCCTTGATCCTCTTGTTGAGTTCCTCGATCTCAGATTCAAGATCAATTCGTGAAAGACGCGTGAGCTGGCGCAACTGCATGTCAAGGATGTCGATCGCCTGGCGTTCAGAGAACGTATACGGCTTCTTCATCAGAGTTTCTTTGGCTGCAGCAGCGTCGTCGCTCTTGCGAATCAACGCAATAATCGCATCAATGACATTGAGTGCCTTGATTCGACCTTCGAGGATGTGCGCACGATCTTTGGCCTTTTGCAGACGGAAGTTTGTGCGGCGAGTGATCACTTCAATCTGGTGACGCACATACCCCTTCAGCATCCCGGAGAGATCGAGTGTGCGAGGCACACCGTCTACAAGGGCGACCATGTTCACGGGGAAACTGGTCTGCAGTTGTGTGAGCTTGTAGAGGTTGTTGAGTACCACGTTGGCATTCGCATCGCGCTTTAGCGTGATGATCAGATTGGTCGCACCGCCCGAGGAGTTGTCGTTCACATCAGCGATGCCATCGAGGTCACCGCCGTCAACGAGTTCTTGAATACGCGCAGCAATTGATGAACAGCTCGCTTGGTACGGAAGTTCCGTGACCACAATCTGCATGCCGCCCTTGCGTGCCTCTTCAATTGAGCAAGTTGCACGCATCTTGATGCTCCCACGACCAGTGCGGTAGGCGTCCATAATTCCGGCACGACCGAGGATTGATCCACCAGTTGGAAAATCTGGACCCTTGACGAAGTTCATGAGGTCTTCGTTCGTGGAATTTGGATTGTCGATGAGGTAGATGGTCGCATCAATCACTTCACCGAGGTTGTGTGGCGGGATGCTCGTAGCCATACCGACCGCAATTCCTTGCGATCCATTGACCATCAAGTTCGGGAACCGCGCCGGCAACACACGGGGTTCTTCAGTGGTGCCGTCGTAGTTTGGGATCATGTCGACGGTGTTCTCGTCGATGTCCTGCAACAACAACATGGCCAACTGATGCAGGCGCGACTCGGTGTAACGAGCAGCAGCCGGACCAAAGTCGGGGCTTCCGTAGTTGCCGTGGAAATCGATGAGCGGGTGGCGCAACGAGAACGGCTGGGCCATGCGCACCAACGCGTCGTAAATGGCGCTGTCACCGTGTGGGTGATAGCGAGCCATGGTGTCACCGGTGACGCGGGCGCACTTCACGAACGGTCGATCGGGGCGGAAGCCTTGCTGCTCCATGTCCCAGATGATGCGACGGTGTACCGGCTTCAAGCCGTCGCGTACGTCGGGCAGCGCGCGCGACATGATGACGGACATGGCGTAGTCAAGGAACGACCGCTCCATTTCGTCTTGCAAAGGAACGGGCTGAACGGCCTCGCGTGGTTCCTGCGGCGATGGTTCGGGTGCTTTGCGTTTTCCGGCCATTGGGGTGCCTACCTAGAAGTCCAAGTTGCGCACGTCGCGCGCATTGGTGGTGATGAATTTCTTGCGACTCTCGACGTCGTCGCCCATGAGCACACTCATGATGTCGTCGGCGAGTGCGGCTTCTTCGACGGTGACCTGCAGCAACGTGCGAGTTGACGCATCCATGGTGGTGCTACGCAACTCTTCCCAGTCCATTTCGCCGAGACCCTTCAGACGTTGGAACTCTTTCTTGTGGTTCGGATTGTCTTTCAAGAACTTCGCCTTGGTCGCGTCATCTTTGAGGTAGATCTTCTCTTTGCCGATTTCGGTGGAGTACAGCGGTGGTTGCGCGATGTATACATAGCCGGCTTCGACCATGGGCTTCATCTGTCGATAAAAAAAGGTCAGCAACAACGTGCGAATGTGGCTGCCGTCGACATCGGCGTCGGCCAACGCGATGATCTTGTGATAGCGCGCTTTCGACACATCGAACTCATCACCCACACCACCACCGATTGCGGTGATGAGAGCTTGCACCTCGTTGTTCTTCAACATCTTGTCGAGGCGAGCACGTTCGACGTTCAGAATCTTTCCGCGAATCGGAAGAATGGCCTGCGTGCGCGGGTCGCGTGCGTCGACCGCTGTTCCGCCTGCAGAGTCGCCTTCGACGATGAACAACTCACTCTCTTCAGCCACCGAGCTTGAGCAGTCCTTCAACTTGTCGGGCATACCTGCACCAGACAACGCCGTCTTTCGACGCACCGCATTACGCGCGTTCTTTGCTGCGAGTCGAGCTTGTGCTGCCGCAATGGCCTTCTTGACAACACGGTTTGCCTCAGTTGGGTTCTCGTCCATCCACTCGGCGAGAAACCGGTTGGTGCTCTTCTGCACGAACGAGCGCATGGGCACGTTGCCGAGCTTCGCTTTGGTCTGACCTTCAAACTGCGGTTCGCGAAGTTTCACTGTGACAATTGCGGTGATTCCTTCGCGAATGTCCTCGCCGAGCAAGTTGTCGTCCTTCTCTTTGAGAAGTCCCTTGTCGCGGGCGTACTTGTTGACGACGCTGGTGAGCGCAGTCTTGAAACCTTCGACATGCATGCCACCTTCAGTGGTGCTGATGCCGTTCGCGTATCCGTGGATGCCTTCGTAGTAACCGGTGTTCCACTGGATGGCGACGTCGAGTTGTTGCCCTTCCTCTTCGTCTTCGTCCTCGTCGTGAGCGACCTTGTTGAAGAGCGACTCTTTCGACTGGTTGAGATGTTTGACGAAGTCGACGATGCCACCTTTGTATTGGAACGTGACTTCCTGTTCGCGACCCTTGCGCTCGTCGACGAACACGACTTCGAGCCCCTTGTTGAGAAACGCCATGGTCTGCAGACGTTCCATGACGGTGCGGGCGACGAACTCACTGCCCTCGGCAGCGAAGATGATGGGATCTGGCCAGAAGGTGACCGTGGTTCCGGTCGTGCGACCGCGACCCGGGGTAGAGCCGGTCTTTGACAACTTGCC
>SXWG01000130.1 GCA_005789925.1 Actinomycetota bacterium
CTTGTGAAGTTGAAGACGGTCGGTCCGTGGCACGTCTACAAAGTCAACGACGTCAAGATCGTCGAAGGGCTTTCGACTGAGCCGGTCATCGTCAACGAACATGAGGGTGACGCCCGTGAACAGTGGTTGGAGTTGGGCACCTCGTATTTCCAGCAACGTTCGGAATGGGACGCGTTACCGGCTGCCGAAGGGCCGGACACGTGGCAGCGCATCGACGTTGAAGTCGACATGGAACGACGCGAAGGGGAACCAGGTGAAAGTGGTCGTCGGGTCGACATCGTGGTTCCTGCCGAGACCACGCCGATCGTCACTCGAGCAATCGAGGCGGCGACAGTGTCGAACGTCGACATCGACCAACAACGCGTGTCGTTCGACGTCGACAAAGTGGGTGCACCTGTCTTAGTGCGCGTCAGTTACTTCCCGAATTGGAAAGTGAAGGGCGCTGACGGGCCTTATCGCGTCGCTCCGAACACGATGGTGGTCATTCCGACCTCGACCACTGTCGTCATGGACTATGCGACATCGCGGGCAGACCAGATCGCATTCGTGCTGACCATCGCCGGTATCGCGATGCTCGTGTGGTTCAGGCGCAGACCATTCCGTTACGGAGTCGGAGTACACGACGTCCCACCGTCAACCGGTGGCGGCTCGGTAGCCCCTGGCGCCGTGCAGGCGACCGACCCGACCGTTCTCGACCGCATCGTCAAGGCCTATGACGTGCGTGGCACGACTCCGAATCAGATGAACGAAGACGTGGCGTACGCGCTCGGTGTGGGGTTCGCCGAATTCACGAGCGCATCCACCGTGTTGGTGGCGCGCGACATGCGACTCACCGGCGAGGGTCTTGCCGACGCCTTCTCGCACGGAGCAATGAGCCGTGGTGTGCATGTCGTCGATTTGGGTTTGGCGAGCACCGACTTGTTGTATTTCGCCGCAGGAAAGTTGGATGCACCTGGTGCGATGTTCACCGCATCACACAATCCCGCCGAATACAACGGAATCAAGTTCTGTCTGTCCGGTGCGCGACCCGTCGGTATCGAGTCTGGTCTCGCAGACATCAGAGACATCGCGAAGTCGGTGATGGAGTCGTCGCGCCGCGCCATCAGCGGCACGAAATCCACACGTTCGATGCTCAATGAATTCGCTGACCACGTCGTCTCGTTCGTCGATCCTGTTGCGCTGCGTGGGCTGAAAGTCGTTGCCGACACCGCGAACGGCATGGGTGGACTCATCGTGCCTGTGGTGTTCGAGCGACTCCCAGGCGTGCAATTGGAAGTCATGTACGGCGAGCTTGACGGATCGTTTCCGAACCATCCCGCCGACCCTATTCAGCCGGCGAACCAACGCGACTTGCAAGCGCGAGTGGTGTCTGGCGGATTCGACGTCGGATTGGCCTTCGACGGCGATGCCGACCGTGTGTTCGTCGTCGATGAACTGGGCAAAGGTCTGTCGGGAAGCACCACGACCGCGATGCTTGCTGCTGCGATGTTGCGTGTTCACCCTGGCGCCAGAATCTTGCACAACTGCATCTGCTCGCGTGCAGTGGCAGAAGTGATTCGAGAAAATGGTGGCACACCAATCCGCACGCGAGTCGGTCACAGCTTCATCAAGCAGACCATGGCCGAGACCGGCGCGGTGTTCGGCGGCGAGCACTCTGCGCACTACTACTTCCTCGACAACTATCGCGCTGACAGTGGCATCATCGCATCGATGCTCGTGCTGAACGAGATGGCGCAATCAGGGTCGCCATTGTCGGAAGTGCGCAAGCCGTTCGAGCGTTACGAGGCGAGTGGTGAGATCAACACTGAAGTGGATGACACGGCAGCGGTCATCGACGCGGTTGCTCGCGCATATGCCCAGTATCCACAAGACACACTCGACGGGCTCACCGTCGAGTGTGGAGAGTGGTGGTTCAACTTGCGTCCGTCGAACACCGAGCCGTTGCTGCGCCTCAATCTTGAGGCGCCCACGCGCGCGGAGTGTGACCAGCGAGTCGCCGAGGTGCTCGGCATCGTGGCAGGATGACGAGATGTCACTCGACCAAGCCCTGCTTGACATCCTCGCTTGTCCACAGGACAAGGGTCCGCTGTACTACTTCGCCGATGAACACTCGTTGTACAACCCGCGTCTGCACCGTCGCTACGCCGTGCGCGATGGCATACCAGTCATGTTGATCGACGAAGCAGAGTCGGTGCCTGACGCTGAGCACGAGCGTCTCATGGCAAAGGTCCGTGACAACGGCCTGAAGCCCACTTTCGAGGCGTAAAGCCCCACTACACTCGGTCTTCTGTCGGGCTGAACAGATCGGTGCCAGTGGGCCCCAGCCTGGTGAACAGAGCCATATGGCTCGTCCACGTCTGCATACCCGAAGGGAACCTCCAATGTCATCATCTCTCGCCACGCGTCGCGACTATCGCGTCGCCGACTTGAACCTCGCGCCATTCGGTCGCAAGGAAATCCATCTCGCCGAACATGAAATGCCCGGACTGCGTTCGCTGCGCAAGGAATTCGGTGGCAGCAAGCCGCTGAAAGGTGCACGGATCTCCGGTTCGTTGCACATGACCATCCAGACTGCTGTTCTCATCGAGACACTCGTGGAATTGGGAGCGGAAGTTCGCTGGGCGAGCTGCAACATCTTCTCGACTCAAGACCATGCTGCGGCAGCCGTCGTGGTCGGTCCCAACGGAGCAATCGACGACCCACAGGGTGTGCCGGTGTTCGCATGGAAGGGCGAGACACTCGAGGAGTACTGGTGGTGCACGGAACAGATGATGACGTGGCC
>SXWG01000131.1 GCA_005789925.1 Actinomycetota bacterium
GTTCGGTCAGGAGACCAACACGCCAGAAGATTTCGCCATCCGCAGAGAACTGCTCAGCTTCAAAGAGAAGCCATTCGTCAAATTCTGGCCAGAGGACATGAGCAAGAACGACGTCCCGAAGGGCTTCAGCGTCGCCATCATCGGTGGTGGATTCAATGGTGTCGCTACCGCTGTGCAGCTCGAGGAACTGGGAGTTCCGTACACGTTGTACGAGAAGCGCCATGAACTAGGTGGAACGTGGAGCATCAATAAGTACCCCGACATTCGCGTTGACACGTTGAGTTCGTCGTACGAATTCGTCTTCGATATCAAGCACAAGTGGAATGAGTACTTTGGTCGTGGGGCCGATGTCCGCCAATACATCGAAGACACCACAAAGAAACGTGGAGTGTGGGCACATGTTCGACTTGAACATGCATTGAAAGAAGCTCGTTTCGACGAGACCACAGGCATTTGGCATCTCACGTTCAGCAAACCCGACGGGTCACTCGTGACGTCGCAGGCCAACATCATCGTGAGCGCATCGGGACTCTTCGCGAACCCAAAGAAGCCCGAGTTCAAGGGTCAGGAAAAATTCAAGGGAACGATTGTGCACCCGACCGAATGGCCGGTCGGCATGAGCCTGAAGGGCAAGAAGATCGCTGTACTGGGCAACGGGTCGACGGGTGTTCAGTTGTTGAAGCCCGTTGCTGCCGAAGCCGAGCAGGTGTACGTGTGTCAGCGCACGCCGCAGTGGATGGGCGCGCGCGACAAGTACGGTGCACCGATAGAACCAGAAGTCCATTGGTTGAACGAGAACATGCCGAGCTACTGGAACTGGTGCCGCTTCACTTCGATCATGCACCTCTTCACTTATCACCAGGACTACCTCATCCCAGATCCGGAGTGGCAGGCCAAAGGTGGTGGCATCAGCCCGATGAGTGACGCCGTGCGCGACATTCTCATCAACTACATCAAGAACGAAACGAACAACAGGCCCGAACTGTACGAGCGTCTCATTCCTGACTACGCGCCGATGCTTCGTCGACCAATCGTGGACAACGACTGGTATAAGACACTCACTCGCGACAATGTTGAGCTGATCACCGAAGACATCGTCGGCCTCGGCGAAAACACCATCAAGTTCGCAGACGGCACCGAGCGTGAAGTCGACATGGTTGTCAGTGCGACAGGATTCGAGATTCTCAAGTACCTGTGGCCAGCTGAATACGTCGGTCGTGGTGGCCTCAACCTGCACGAGCGATGGGCGAAGGAAGACCCGCGGGCCTACATCGGCATGATGGTGCCGAGTTTCCCGAACCTTTTCATCATGTACGGGCCGAACTCACAACCGGTCTCCGGCGGTGTGGCGCTTCCCACCTGGTACCAGATGTGGGCCGGCTACGTCGCAATGGCGCTCGCCCACATGATCAAAAACGGACACAAGACTGTCGAAGTTACTGAGGATGCCTTCTGGGATTACAACAACCGTATGGACGAAGAAGGCCGCAAGCTCGCGCTTGTGACGGACAAGAACCAAGTCGAACGCAACTACTACATCAACAAAGACCGCATGCAGGTGAACTGCCCGTGGGAAGTGAAAGAGCTGTTTGCAATGTTCAACGAGGTCAAGAACGAGGACCTCGACTTCGCATAACCCTGCGGCGTGCCTTAACGTCGGGCACGACACGAGAGGAATACGTCATGTCTTTTGATCTGGGCTTCACCACCGACCAGACGACCATCACTGACCTCTTCAACAGTTTCTTCTCGAACGAGTCACGCCCTGAAGTCGCTCGCGCAGCTGAACCACTCGGTTTCGATGCTGACCTATGGCAAAAGACGCTTGCGTTGGGTGTGGCTGGCATGGCTGTGCCAGAAGCAAACGGCGGCGGCGGAGCGTCGCTCAGCGACGCAGTGATCGTTGCTGAGGCGGTCGGTGCAGCGCTTGCACCGGTTCCCATCGTCGAACACATGGTTGCGGCGCGCACGCACCCCATCACCGACCTGGTTGAAGGTGCAGCGCTCGGCACGATTGCTCTCACGCCTGCAGCCGATGGGCGCTGGTCGTTTGTCCCAGCTGGTGCTGTCGCCGACATCGTCATTGGTGTCGATGGGGGTGACATTGTCGCCGTTCGGTCGACTGCACCTGGTGTTGCTCCCCGCAATCATGCGTGTCAACCACTCGCACATCGATCATCGCGCGATGGCGATCGCACGGTCATTGGCGATGCTTCATCGTTCGAGCGCGTCGTGGCTGAATGGAAGACGCTCACTGCATCAACATTGGTCGGCATCGCCCAGCGTTCTCTCGACATGGGTGTGCAGTACGTGAAGGAACGTCATCAGTTCGGCGTGCCCGTCGGGTCGTTCCAGGCCGTGCAACACGGACTTGCTGACATTCCTGGACTTATCGACGGAAGCCGCATACTTGCTCACAAAGCAGCATGGGCATCGCAGCCTGACGTGGCTCAGACCATCGAGCCAGAGTTCAACGAGTACACAGACTTTTCTGTCGTCGCGTCGATGGCCTTTCTGTTCGCCGGCGAGGCAGCCGTTCATGCAACCGACCGCAGCTTGCACTTTCACGGTGGTTACGGATTCTCCGAGGAGTACGACATCCAGATGTATTACCGACGTGCGCGCGGTTGGCGTCTCATCGCAGGTGACCCACGCAACGAGTACGTCGCTCTCGCTGACAAAATGTTCGGAGACAACTGATGGACTTCACACTCTCACCCGAGGCCATCGCCTATCGCAACTTGGTGCGCTCGATCATCGCCGACACTGTGACTGATGAAGCCATCGAAGACATCCACCGCACAGGTACGTTCGATCTTCCTGCTCTTAACTTTGCACTTGCCAAACACGGTCTGCTCGAGCGCGCAGTACCCGGTATGGGCAAGGGCGACCCGATCGAACTATGGATTCTGTTCAATGAGCTTGAAAAAGCCGGTGCCCCGTACGATGGCATTGCCGTTAGCCTGATGATTGCTGGTGTCATCAATGCAGTCGGTACCGATCAACAGAAGCATCGCATCATCCCATCGATCGTCTCAGGTGAAGCCGGTGTCTGCATGGGCTACTCAGAACCTGACTATGGCTCTGACGTCGCGTCGATTGTCACTCGTGCAGTGCAAGACGGTGACCAGTGGGTCATCAACGGCGCAAAGATGTGGACCACGATGGCTCACGTGGCGAAGTGGTTGATTCTGCTCACTCGTACCGACACCGACCTACCGAAGCATCGCGGGCTCACCATGTTCATCTTGCCCATGGACACTCCCGGTATCACGGTAAAACCGGTGCACACCATGGCCAGCGAACACACCAACGCAACCTGGTACGACGACGTGTGCGTGGGTGACGAGGCCGTTCTCGGTGAAGTGAACGGTGGCTGGCGCACGATGACCGTGGCACTTGCGTTCGAGCGCGGCGTCATGGGTGGCACCAACCAGGGTGTTCCACTCCTCACACACTTCGCCAAATGGGTGAAGCAGGTGGGACTCGCTTCTGATCCTGCCGTGAAAGTTGAATTGGCCAAAGCAGCCATCGACATGCACGTGTCGACTCTGCTCACGCAACGGGCGGCGTGGATTGCAGCAAGTGGTGGCCTTCCTGGGCTGGAAGGTTCGATGGCAAAGTTGTTCGCCACGGAGGCTTATCAACGTGAAGTCCATTCATTCCAGAACGTCGCAGCACAACCGGGTCTGCTCGGCTTCCACGAAGATGGCGCAGCTGCCGAAGGCTTCATTGACTACGACGCGCGTCACTCGCCCGTGACCACCATTTACGGTGGCACGAGCGAGATTCAGCGCAACAACATCGCCGAGAGACACCTCGGCCTTCCACGCAACCGCTGACGATTATTCCGTCGGCTTCTTGCGGCGATTATTGAGAACCATCGCTACCAGCACCACGATCAACACCGCGATGACCGCAACGAGAATCGTGTTCATGCTCGATGATTCACCTCTCTAGTAGAGGTTGAGGATTTCTCAGAACAGCTTGAGTTTGTTGAGTTACGCCACCACATTCACGAAGATCGTCCGCGACCGAGTCTTTTGGCCTTTCGGCGTCACCCCGATAGTGACGGAACACACGCCGACCTTCTTTCCCTGCACGCTGGTTCTGCTTGTTCTGCAGAAGCGACTGCCGGCCTTCGACACGGTCACCTTCACCTTCGACGACTTCGGCGCAGAGATGCCGGCGAACACTGTCATTGTCTTCGCATCAACTTTCTTGCCGACTTTCACCGACAACGCTCGACGCACAGTTGACGGAGACGTGACCGCGGGAACAGTCAACGCTGTTGCATCACCATTAATTGAAGCGGTCGCTTGTGAGGCCCCAGAAGAAGTCGTTGCGGGTGTTGACGCAGCACCTGTTGTCGTTGATGGTGAACCTTGCACTTGTGCAGAGTCAGACGATGGTGTGGTCGTTGCGACGGTCACTGCAACTGTCGTTGCAACAGTCGGCACTGTCACCGTGGCTGGCACAGTCGCTGGCACCGTTGTCGCCACCGTCGTTTGAGGTGCAGCAGTGGTAGCGGGAACCGTATTAGGAGGTGTGGTTGTCGCCACGTTCTGTGCCGGCGTGATTCCGAATCCGGCAATCGTCACCGCACTCGACGACTCAGATCCGACCGGCGCACCATTACCTAGGTCACCAGTGGTGTCGTATCCTGCACACAGAAGTCGACCCTCCCATGTGGCTGAACACACCGTGCCCCCGAGCCTCTTGTTTCCACCGAGGGCCATGACATTCGACATTCCGACAAGTTTCTGCGCCTGCCACACATCGCGTTGTGTTCCATGAAGACGACCCCAACACCACACCTGACCTTCGATGTCATTGACGCAAGTCGACTCTTGCGACGCATTGATCGCCAATGCACGCCATGGGAATCCGTCGGCGGTGCGCGGTACGGCAGATGACGGCACTACTGCGGAATCAAGGCCCAGCTGTCCGAAGACATTCTGTCCAAAACATTTCACCGAGCCGATTGTCAGTACGACACATGTGTGGTTCGTTCCCATCGATACATCGACCACTTGCACATCGACTACTCCAGGCTGAAGTAATGGCTCTCGACCTGCAAACACTGGTTCAGCGCCACCAGGTCCCAACTGTCCGTTTGCGTTCCGACCCCAACACTGCAGCATGGCATTCACCGAGATCACACAGAAGTTGTTAAATCCGCCCGTGATCTTCACCGCATTGTTGATGAAGGGCAAAGTGACAGGTCCACGAATGTTGTAATCGACGAATGCCTCTTGCGTCATCGTTCCCTGGCGCCCATCACCCCAACAGAGCACAGCTCCGTTCGCAACAACTGCGCACGCGGAGGTGGAGCTAACGGCAATGTCGATAGCGGGTGATCCGATGTTGCCGACTCGTGTTGGTGCGGTGTAATAGCTGCCATTCGAAGCAACTATTCGCGAATTGTTGAGGCCCCAACAAAACACCTCGCCACCAGCAATTGCGCATGTCGCGTCACCAGGTCCTGACGACACAGCCGTCACGTATTGATTGTTCGGCATGGGAATGCGCACCGGTGTTGGCGACACGCTCGAGGCCTGAACTTGCACGAGTCCGGTCGACGGCCGCCCCCAACACCACAACGATCCTGTGTGATCAATGCTGCACATCTCGCTCGTTCCACCACCAATGACAACGACCGCCTTTTCGCCAGGCGCCACAGAGAGACCAACGGGGAGCAGGCGCTGGAGCGATTGCGCAGAGATAGCGGTGTTGCGGTCGACTGAGACATCTCCGCTCTCAGACCCACTGCCACACGCTGCGACCACCAAGGCCACGGCGGTCAGCGCTGCGACAATGTGCATCGATTTCATGATTCGAGACATGGTCTCTTCCCCTTTTTACGGATCCCCAAGCAACACTAATTTCCTGGTTGCTCTGACGAGCACGACCAGCAATTGGTTCCCCATAACCGCCGGATGACGACGGGCTCTACGGCAAGGGCCTTGGAACTGTGAGCCAACGTACTCGCTTGGGGGTCCCATGAAATCTGTCAAGGCCTCCGCCGCCATCATCGTTGCTGTCGCCATTGCAGTCGCCGGAGTCATCATCTGGAGCACACAACGAGACTCATCTTCGGATAGTGGCGCACCGTCTCGACAGGAAAGCACCGCATTCAGTCCCTCCCGCCTCGCCAAGACGTGGGGAACTGACGGCTATTCATTGATGACACAAGCCTCGAGCATCGAAGTAGCGGACACAGCGTCGACACTCGCCGGCGTGACATGTTCCGTGGGAACAATGTCGACGGCGAATGGTCTGCGCGCCGTTTGGGAAGTGCACACTGCCAAACGCGGTGTGGGGACAAGAGTTGACTCTCACCTTGAAGGCCCTTCCGATTGCAGATTCGGGAGATTCCGAAAGCGATGTCAAGACGTTCATCGTTCGTGTCCCAGAGTTGGCACCTGCAGTTCCCACAGGGAAGATCTCCTTTGAGCGCATGCCAGATACCAATCCAGAAACCGCCGTGATCATGGGCAACGTCCGCATGAAACCTTCGATGAAATTCCCGCTCTCGCTACGTGCGACAGCGACGGTTCAGGTCGATGCGACAACTGGCTGTGACCTCGTCAACAGACAGTCGATTCTGCGTCTCGAGGGTCCACGTAACGGTTGTTCAGTTGATCCCTTTATCAACGTGCTGCGAGGGGATGTAACGGTTGCAGCAGACGATGACGGCGGCGTTGCAAACGTTCCGACCGGAACCGATGAAGACGGCAATGAGACTATTGACATGTACAACATTCTCAGTTCCCGTCTGAGCACAGTGCTAGAGCCAGGCGAGTACACGATTGAGGCATCTACCTATGTTGACCTCTTTAAAGATGACGTGCTGCGCGAGGACGTGTCTGACGTCGAGTACGACCTGTGGCTCACCATCATCACGACACCTGCAGAAGCTGAGCGCCTGATGAAGACCGATGTTGTCGGGAAGGCCTCTACAGAGACTGTGGAGACAACAGTGACCGTGTTGCCGGACCCGGCCAAACGAGACGTCATCCCTGCAGACCTTCAGCCCGCGAAAAGCCCTGCCTTGCCGGGCTCTGAAAGCACCGGTGGAGCATCGGCTGCTTCAGTGTCATCGATGAATGTTGAGGCAGGCATTGGAAAGATCGTTGTCACACCAAACACACTCGGCGGCGAAACCTCTGCATCGGTAAGTATTACGGCGAGCCCAGGTGGGCGTGGATGCACGACATCGCCTGGGACCTCGTGCACCATCTCTGGGCTGTCACCATGGATCTCATACACGCTCACGGCGAATATGACGGGTAGTCAAGGTCAATTGACCACAACTGCTCGACCAACACTGCAATGGAAAGCAGGAAGCACCGTCAAGGTGTCGTCGCTTGGTTTGTCGACGGCAACGAAAGCAATGGCGGTGAACCTGAAAAAGGGTGGCGTACGCGTCAGTGGAAGCTGCAGATTGAATGCTGCTCGCACCTCCATCGCTGTCGGTAAGTCCGGCTCGTGCCGTGTTGTCGTTCAGACAACTCAGAAGTCAAAGCCGAAACTTGCTGGAGCACCACTGAGCGCAACAGCTGTCGTGAAATGAAAAGTCCCTCCCGCTAACAACGGGAGGGAACTGACTGGCGCGCTCGGA
>SXWG01000132.1 GCA_005789925.1 Actinomycetota bacterium
AGTTCCGTCAGTTCACGGGCCGTGGGCACTGGTCAGAAGGTCCCACCCCGCTCCCGATTGTGCCACCCAGCCGGCTGACTCCAATCGACCGAGCGCCAAAGCCACCTCGACCACCGACAATGCTGTGCACAACGACAGCGAGTCGATTGTTCCTGGCTCACGTGACAATGCTGCAACGACACACTGTTCCGACCCGATCGGTGACTGGCGGACATCGGATCGCGGTCGCGACTTTCGAGTGTCGAGACCAAGAGCGACGAGCACGTCATCGACATTGGTGACTGGCGCACATCCGTCTCGTAGCAACGAATTCGTGCCCTCACTGGTGCGCACTCCGGGACGGCCAGGCACGGCCATGACAGCTACTCCGCGTCGCTCAGCCTCGCGCACGGTCGACATCGATCCACCCGTCGCGGCAGACTCGACGACCACGACAACTTCGCTCAATGCCGCGAGTATGCGATTGCGCATCGGAAAACGATGTGCCTCAGGACGTGCGCCAAGTGGGGTCTCCGAGAGAAGTAGTCCGTGGCGTGCGACAGACGTCCAAAGATCTGCGTGCTCTGGTGGATACACCACATCGAGACCCGATGCGACGACACCGAGCACCGGACGCATCGTGCCGCAGATGCCGAGTGCACCACGATGCCCTTCGCCATCTATCCCCCGCGCGAGCCCGGATACGACACACACATTCCGCTCGGCAAGTGCTGCACCAAGCTCTCGTGCGAAATGCCTGCCGGCGTTGCTCGCCCGGCGTGTTCCGATGATGGCGACGCGGCGACGGTCGAGCACGTCGAGTGAACCTCGCACGAACACGACCGCTGGCGCAGCCGGATCACCTCGCAGTGGCCACGGATAGTGCTCGTCGCGTTCGGTCAACACCTGAACATCTGCAGCGACATAACGGTCGCAAAGCGTGTCCAAACCACAAGCCACATGACGACGCCAGACTTTGAGCACCTCGTTGTCGATGCCATTGACCGGACCTGAGTGGTACGCAACACGTTCAAAGACCTGTGACGGCGACCCGGCACGAAGGAGTGATCGCACACGCGCGGGAGTCTGCAGCGGCAGCGAACACAGCGCTGCCGCATAGACCCATTCGGGATAGTCGCTCATGCGTGAAGTGGGTTGCGCAGTGTGACACGCATGAGCAACGCCACTCGTACATGATCTTCGGTGATGTCACCGACATGCCCATCGAGATCTGCAATCGTGCGCGCGACCCGTCGCACACGGTGATACCCACGGCCGGAAAGCCGTGACGATTCCAATTCCCCCATCAAGACATGTCGTGCACCATCTGTCAACGGGGCGTGGATGTCGAGCTCGTCGGCCGTCAAGTGTGCATTCACATGACCTTGTCGCGTGGTGGCGACCTGACGTGCACGAGCGACACGATGAGCGACCACTGCCGTTGACTCACCACGCACCGTGTCGAGCAACGTCGCGGGCGATGGTGCTTCGACGGTGACTCGGAGATCGAACCGATCAAGAAATGGCCCACTGAAACGACGGTGATATCTGCGAATGTCGGAGTGACTACACGTGCACGCACCAGGTGCGGTGTTCGCGCACGGACAAGGGTTGGTGGCGGCGACGAGCAGAAAACGTGCGGGCATGGTGACGCTGTGTCTGGCTCGCGCGACATGCACGACTCCGTCTTCCAATGGTTGACGCAACGCGTCGAGCACCGACGGAGGAAATTCTCCGAGTTCATCGAGAAACAGAACACCATGACTGGCGAGACTCACTTCACCTGGTCGCATCGCGGTGGTACCACCTCCGATGATTGCAGCAAGTGACGCACTGTGATGAGGGGCACGAAATGGAGGAACGTCACTCGAGGTGACAAGACCGGTCGGCGATGCAGCGCTGTGCACCATCGCGACTTCAAAGGCTTCGTCGGGACTGAGACGAGGCAACAACCCCGGCAGACGTCGGGCCAACATCGACTTTCCTGCGCCTGGCGGGCCAATGAGAAACACGTTGTGGTGGCCAGCAGCTGACACCTCGAGAGCGCGACGTGCCCACGGCTGTCCACACACGTCGGCAAGGTCGGGAACGTTCTCGACCCGAACCTCTGTGTCAACGGCTTGTCGTTGCGACCATTGCTGCTGCCCGCGCAAGCAACTGACAACGTCGCGCAGTGAATGTTCAGCGAAAGCGTGTTCGGGTGTTGCGACGAGGGCTTCCCTCAGGCTTGCTGGAGCCACGACAACTGTTTTGTCTGACACGGACGCGACAAGTGGGGCCGTACCGGCGGTACTGCGCAACGATCCGTCGAGGCCCAATTCGGCCAAGAACGCAAGGTCTGCCACGACCGATGGTGCAATTTCTTCTTGTGCGACGAGAAGTGCGATGGCGATGGCGAGATCAAGTGATGCTCCACCTTTTCGCACAGACGCACCGGCGAGGTTGACCGTTATTCGCCGGTTGGGCCATGGCAAGTCATTCGACAGCAGCGCTGCACGGACACGATCACGGGACTCTCTGCACGCTTCGTCGGGAAGACCCACGACCGTGAAACCAGGTATTCCCATTCCGATGTGCGCTTCGACTGTGACATGGTGCCCTTGGGCTCCGAGCAACACGGCGGAGTTGATTGCGGCGAACATGTGGTGCCCCTTCGAAGCCGACTTCTGGCAGAATCGACCACGATGTGTGCGCGACGAATCAAGATCGTGGCGAGAATGTCGATCATTGCCGCTGCGGCACTCGTGGTCACCTCGTGCGGTGGGGACGAGCGTTCGAGCAACGCGTTCTGTCGTCAATTGGCTGATGAATTGCCGGAGATCGGTCAACCGATGGACACCGGTGGCGACGTCGTCGCCCAAGTGGCCCGATACAAACGACTATTGAAAGTCGCACCCCTTGCCATCGAGAGCGACTTCCAAGTGCTCACCGACCTTCTTGATGCGGCGGCTCGCATGAACCCCAACAACACAGATGATGTGCAAGAGATCGCCGACAGAGCGTACGCAGCGAACATGTCGGCACAAGCGGTGTCGGCATGGGTGAAAGACACATGCGCTGTGGACCTGGCGACTGGCGTGACGGTTCAGCCACCGCGCGTCGCGACATCGACGACGTCGACGATTGCCGTCACCGACACGACGACCACGACGGACGCACCATCAAACGGTGCCTCGACCACTGTTCCTTAGCGAAGTTCTCCGCGACGCACGATGACATGGTCGACGAGACCATATTCCTGCGCCTCTTCGGCGGTGAACCAGCGGTCGCGTTCGCTGTCTGTGCGAATTTGGTCGACTTCGCGGCCTGAGTGGTGAGCGATGAGCTCTGCCATACGACGCTTCGTGAATGCGAGCTGTTCGGCTTGGATTGCGATGTCGGCGGCTTGACCACGAAGGCCTGCGAGAGGCTTGTGCATCATGATGCGAGCGTTCGGCAACGTGTAGCGCTTTTCGCTCGACCCTGCAGTGAGCAAGAACTGACCCATGGAAGCCGCGAGGCCCATGCAGACAGTGGCGATGTCGCAACTGACGAACTGCATGGTGTCGTAGATGGCCATACCAGCAGTGACCGAGCCACCGGGGCTGTTGATGTAGAGCCAGATGTCGGCGTTCGGGTCTTCGCCTTCGAGATACAGCAACTGGGCGCAAATTTGGTTGGCAATGTCGTCATTCACGTCGGTGCCGAGCATCACCACTCGATTCTTCAGCAACCGGGTGAAGATGTCAGAGCGCGGGTCGGCGCTCGCATCGAGAGCCGTCGGCAACGCAGGAATGTGGGGATTCGCCATGGTGGCAAGGCTATCTCGCACCAAGGGATTCCAAGCGACGGAGGCCGATGATGAAGAATGTGCCTGCGTGATGAACGACGACTTCAAGCCCAATGCGGACGAACTGCTCGGCTATAACTCGCGCTACGTCCAATCCTTCGCCGACCACGGACTGCAGTTGTCACCTCGTCGGCATCTGGCGATCGTGGCCTGCATGGACAGTCGTATGGACATCTTCCAGATGCTCGGGTTGTCGCACGGCGATGCGCACATCATTCGTAATGCAGGTGGCGTCGTGACAGACGATGTCGTGCGATCACTCGTCATTTCTCAGCGTCTCTTGGGTACTCGCGAAATTCTTCTCGTCCACCACACCAACTGCGGACTCCAGACACTTCAAGAGGACGAATTCAAACAGCAACTAGAGACCGAGACCGGCGTGAAACCCTGGTGGAGTTTCGAATCGTTCCGCGACCCGTTCGAAGACACCCGGCAGAGCATCAATCGGATTCGGCACTCCCCGTTCGTTCTGCACAAGAACCACATCCGCGGATTTGTCTACGACGTCGACAACGGACGACTGCTTGAAGTCACGGCCTAACTGCGGCGTACGCGTTGCCTAACTGCGGCGTACGCCGCTGAACATCACGGCGATGCGTTCGTCGTCGCCGATCTGCTCGCGGATCTGCAACACGCCCGCCAACCCCGCACTACCGGTCGGGCTCACGTCGGTATCGGTGAAGTCATGCGCCATGGAAAAGGCAGTGCGCACGAGTTCCTCGGTGGCCACCACCGGAGAGCCTCCCGTTCGCGCCATCGCCCCGACCGCACTCACCCAGTCATACGTCTCATCATCGAGAATTCCATCGGCGAACGATGCCGGTGTCGCCTCCCAAGGCCACATGCATTCAGACCAGTGATGTGCAGCGTCATCGATCACACCCAAGTTCGACGCCTGTTGCCACGCACGCGCCAACGGTGCACAGCCTTCTGCCTGCGCTCCGTGAATGCGAGCCGTGACACCACCGTCTCGCAACCCATCGGCCGCACATGAGATGAATGCGCCACCACCCACCTGAACGAAGACGCGGTCGAGTGGTGCGCCGAAGGTCGCCGCGGTCACTTGAGCAGCGATCTCCCATCCGATGGTGCGTCCACCGTCGAGACACCAGGCGTTTTCAGTTCCTTGAACAGAAAACGGAATGGCTCCGTCTGCAACAGACTCACGGAATCGATGAATACAGGGGTCACCCGGTGGGTCGTCGACTCGGCGCGGACACTCGACGACGTCGGCTCCCAGCGCATTGATGAGCGAGAGCACCGCTGGTGCAGCGCCCACGGGCACGAATACGCGAATCGGCCAGTTGGCTGAGCGCGCAAGCGTCGAGGCTGCGATTGCCGCATTCCCACATGACGCAATGGCGAGTGGAGGTCGCGTATTTCGAGACCATGACACGACACCGGCTCTCTCGGCCATGATCAAATGCAACAAAATTCCGAACAAGTGACGCGCCTTGTGCGACCCAGCGACGTTGTGAGTGTCGTCTTTCACCCACACACCACCTTTCGCCGAGAACCCCAAGGCGTCCGACAAACGATCGGCACGCATGAGTGGAGTCACACGAAAACCGGTTCCGGCAACCCGTGCAACACCGGCGTCCGCATCGTGGATGATGTCGCGTCGCGTCGCGTCATCGAGACCAACCGCCTTCCCGAAGGCATTGACTGCTGTCAGATGTCGATACGCAAGAAATGGGTTCGGCTCATCAGACGGGACGAACGACTCTGAAGCTGCAGTGAAACGCAGCACATGCTGTCGGTCGGAGGTGGAAACGTTCGGACATTGCCATGACAATGACCGTGAGATCGGGACGGACGCACCGCAGACCGCGCACTCGAGTTCCATCAGCACGCCTTGTCGGTGACCGATCTATTTCGTGGCTGCGACACGGGCATTGAACTCATCGATGAGTCCGTCCCAGACGGGCATGTAATCCCTGAGCGACTTCCAGAAGGTCTGGCTACGGCGAGCTTCGAACACATTCAGCGGCGTTCCCTGTTGCTCGACCCACGTGTAGTAGCCCAGATTGAAGATGCGGTTCTTGTCGCCTTCGGTGCAGTCGATCATGTGGTCGGTGGTGACGTTGCCCCAGTGTTCACTGAACACTTCAGCAGCATCAAGATCGCTGAAGTCATCTTTGAACCGGCGAGTGAGCGTCTTTGCCCGCTCGCTCGGATACAAGGCGCTTCCGTCAGTGGCAACGGTGATGAGCGCATCATCAGGACCAAGTCCCAGCAACTTCGCAGTCTTGATCGCGGCAGTGACATTGCAGATTGACGAAAAACCAAAATGCGTCAGCGCCTCGAGCAGACCGGCGGAAAAGCCTTTACGGTCAGCGAGATAGCGCTGACCGACCGAGGTGTTGAACAACACATCGAGCTCGTCTGTGACGCGGTCGGACACCGCACATACGACGTCGGTGTTCATCACGTTGTGGATGAGCGGTACGTGCTTGTCGCCGATTCCCTGGATGTTGTGCTCACCGAAGCCGTTCTCGAGCATCGTCGGGCATTCGAGAGCTTCGACAGACACGATGCGTGCACCAAAGTCATCCTTGAGCCGGTCGCCAGCGGCGATGGTGCCTGCCGAACCGGTCGCAGAGGTGAATGCCGCAAGACGCAGGTCGCGGCCGGACGCACGTCGCACTGTCTCGAACACATGACCGAGTGCTCGTCCGGTGACGGTGTAATGACCGACGTAGTTTCCGAATTCACAGAACTGATTCAAGATGAAGTTCGTGGGATCTTTCGCCATTTCGTTGCATGCGTCGTAGATCTCTTTGACGTTGCTTTCTGTTCCCGGCGTTCGCACGATGTCTGCCGGGTCGGCGACCCAACGGTCGAGCCAATCGAATCGCTCTTGCGACATTCCGGCCGGAAGCACTGCGACGCCACGCGAGCCCATGAGTCGACTGATGGCGATACCACCTCGCGCGTAATTGCCCGTGGACGGCCACACTGCACGATGACGCGTGGGGTCGAATTGTCCGGTGATGACGCGGGGCGCGAAACATGAGTATGCGGCGAGAACCTTGTGCGCGGTGATCATCGGAAACCTGTCGCCGAACACCACGATGATCGGACTTTCGATACCGGTCACTTCGGGTCCGAGAACGACATGATCCGGCACTGAAACGCGGTCCCCCTCGAGATCGTTGTACCAGTGGACACGGAAAAGATTCCGTGGGTCAGCGGCGTTCTTGTCGACGCCGGACACTTTTGCCGCATCGATACGTGACGGATCGGCAAGCTCTGAGAATTTCGGTAGCACGATCTTCTGCTCGGCGAAACGGCGCACACTGTTCATGAGCGATGATTCGTCGACAACGCAATCTGCAAGTCCGAGCTGTGTGCGGAGAACGTCTGTATCGAGACTGATGGGGGTGGCTGTCGTCGTCACCTCCTCAGTCTGTCAGCACCGGCGATACATTGAGGCTCTCGCCGGCGTAGCCCAATTGGCAGAGGCAGCAGGTTTAGGTCCTGCGTGTTGGGGGTTCGAGTCCCTCCGCCGGCACAGTGCATATCTCGGAACTTCCCACCCCGGCTGTCGTCATTGACCGTGATGCAGTGCGCAGAAACATCACAGCGATGGCTGCGGTGCATCCCGGCGCACGCCTTCGCCCCCATGTGAAGGCGCACAAGTGCACATCGCTCGCTCGCGAGCAGTACCTCGCAGGACACCGGTCATTCACCTGCGCAACTCCGAATGAAGTCTTGGGAATGGTCAGAGCCAATGTCGGTGATGACCTTCTGCTCGCGAATGAGGTGCTCGACGCAGATCGTCTACACACATTGGCTCACGCACAAGAGTCGACTCGCATCACGGTGGCCGTCGACTCTGACGTCACAGTCGATGCCGCTGCGATGGCCGGCCTCCGTGACGTCGTCATTGATGTCAATGTCGGACTTCCCCGCTGCGGATGCGCGCCGAGCGATGCCGGCCGACTCGCTGAACGCGCACGCGCGCACGGAATGAACGTACGGGGCGTCATGGGGTACGAAGGTCATCTGATGATGGTCACCGACCGTGTCGAGAAGCAGCGACAGGTTCATGATGCGATGACGACGCTCGCAGCTGCAGCCAACGACGTGGGTGGTGACATCATCTCTGCTGGTGGCACCGGGACTTTCGACATGTTCGCCGACACTGAAGTGAACGAGGTGCAAGCCGGCAGCTACGCGTTGATGGACACCCAATATGCACTGCTCGAGTTGCCGTTTGAGCAAGCCATGTGGGTCGTGGGAACAATCATCTCGGCGAACGATCAGTGGAAGGTCCTTGATGTCGGCTTGAAGTCACTCGGCATGGACCATGGCAATCCGTCGATCACCGATGGTTCCGTTTGGTTTTGTTCCGATGAGCACATCACCTTCGCGGGCACGACCGCGCGCGTCGGTGACCGCGTGCGTGTGACTCCTGCTCACATCGACCCCACGATGGCGATGCACTCAGTCGCCCATGTGATCCAAGATGACACCGTCATCGACACCTGGCCGATCGATCTGCGTGGTTGGTGACCGCGCACTCTCCTCACGGTCTCGGTTGACATGATGTGGTGGCTTTCAGCCGCGGGTTGGACATGTGTCGCAATCACACAGGTCGTCGTGCTGTCGATTGCACTAAACGTCAGTCGATCTGCTGTCTTGGCCGTGTTTCAAGCCGTCATTCCGCATGCAGCAGTCATCAACTTTGTCTTCGGCCTTTTCTTCGTCGCGACGGGCGACGTGACACTTGCAGTCGCGTGCCTTATTCAGGTTGTTTGGGTCGTGTGCATCATCGCCCGTCCACTTATTCGTCATCGTCGCGACCGACCAACGGCGTCAGCTGACGGAAAAGCGACCTTTCTTGTGGCTCACGCAAATGTGCTGTACCTGAACCCCTCACCCACTCAGGCCGCACGCGACCTGCTCGCCAGTGACGCAGACATCATCGCGCTGACAGAACTCACCTCTGACATCCACGAGGCCCTGCTCGGCCATGAACACGCCGCGCGGTGGCCACACAGACATGTCGTGTTCGGTCCAGGCACTGACGGCATCGGAGTGTGGAGCAAACATTCGTTCACCCACGTCGAAGAACGTCGGCTCGTCTCCAAGGCAGCGTTG
This sequence comes from Actinomycetota bacterium, assembly GCA_005789925.1. Lineage (GTDB taxonomy): Bacteria > Actinomycetota > Acidimicrobiia > Acidimicrobiales > Ilumatobacteraceae > UBA2093. The sequence goes on from SXWG01000132.1 coordinate 8,915, forward strand.
CTCACGCAGGTGCAGACGGACGACGAACGCCACATCCACGTTCTCGTCGTGCACCCCATGCCACCGATGAACAGGGTGAAGACTCGCGATTGGGCACCATCACTTCACGCCATCGGCGACGTCGCAATGTCAACCAATGCACCAATGATCGTCATCGGCGACTTCAACACGGCCTTTTGGCATGCTCCGTTGCGTCGATTGTTCCATCGTGGTCTGAGATCTGCTCATCTGATCCACGGGAAATTCTTGTCAGCCACATTCCCCGTCGGACGGTGGCGACGTCCCGTCGTACGCCTCGATCATGCTCTGGTCAACGACACCTTGGCCGTGCACGCGGTGCGTGACTTCACCGTCACCGGCAGCGACCACCTGGGCATCGTCGTCACGGTGTCGACAAGAGCGCACGCAACGAATTGATCGCCCGCGCACGATGGGACACTGCGTTCTTGGCGACGAGTCCCATTTCGGCGAATGTCCGACCATCGCCATCAATGGGAATGAAGACGCTGTCATAACCAAAGCCATCTGAGCCACGTTCTTCGAGTGCGATGACTCCCTCGCACACACCCTCGACCAAAATCTCTCGCCCATCTGGATACACGAGTGCCAGCACGGTGCGGAAGTGTGCGGCGCGTTCGGTCGCATGTACAAGGTCGACCAACAACTTCGCTCTGTTCTGGGCATCGTCTGATGTCACTCCTGCGTATCGCGCGCTGTGCACACCCGGCCGACCATCAAGTGCGACGACTTCGAGTCCTGTGTCATCGGCAAGTGCCACCGATCCCGTGTACGCACTCACCGCACGCGCTTTCAGTAGTGCGTTGCCTTCCAGAGACTCTGCGGTCTCATCGACCTCACCGAGGGTGGCTGGTCGTGGAACGAGCGTCACGACGCCGCCGAGTAGTGACTCCATCTCGGTGACCTTGTGTGCATTCGCCGTCGCACACACGATCTCCAGCATGACAAATGAAGGGCTATCAGCGTCCGAGAGGACGCGGCGGCGGAGCGACCGACAACAACTCTGACTGCAGGTCAAAAATGCGGTTCAGGCCACCGTTTGCTAATTCGAGCAGCGAGTCAAGCTCACTCCGTGTGAATGCAAGTCCTTCAGCGGTTCCCTGCACTTCGACAAAACGCGCTTCGCCGCCGTCGCGAGGGCGGAGCATCACCACATTCATGTCGACTTCAGCACTGCTGTCCTCGATGTACGGAAGGTCCAACACCGGAGTTCCTGAGTGCACACCGACAGATATTGCTGCACACTGCGAGTGCAATGGATGATTCTTTATCGATCCCTGTTGCACGAGGCGAGTCAACGCGTCGTGCAAAGCGAGGAAACCACCGCAGATACTTGCAGTGCGCGTTCCGCCGTCTGCTTGCAACACATCACAGTCGACCACCACTTGGCGCTCGCCCAACACCGACATGTCGCATGCCGCACGCAACGATCGTCCGATGAGACGCTGGATCTCTACAGTGCGGCCACTTTGCTTGCCTTTGGCGGCTTCACGGTCCACACGCTCGGGTGACGAACCGGGCAACATCGAATACTCGGCGGTGACCCAACCTTTGCCGCTTCCCTTCATCCATCGCGGCACGTCTTCGTCGACCGACGCTGTGCAGAGCACACGTGTGCGTCCGAACGACACCAAGATGCTTCCTGCAGACATCTCTGTGTAATCACGTTCAAAAGTGATCGGGCGGAGTTCGTCGTGTGATCGGCCGTCTGGTCGTGCCATGGTCAGTTGCTCCCGTGTGGATGTGATTGTTGCCAGTGTCGTGCTTTTTCAAGTTCTGGCCCGAGTAGGCGACGACCGAGGTCTGCAAACCATGCCACATCGCCAGATGAAAAGAACTCATGGTGGCCGACATGCGAGTGACCACGTCGAAGATGCGCAGCCCCCAACAAGCGGCGTAGCTCGAAAGCGGTCTCATCCGCACTGCTCACCAACACGACATCAGGGCCCATCACTTCTGAGATGACACGCGACAAATACGGATAGTGCGTGCAACCGAGCAACAATGCATCGACGCCTGCGTCTCGCACTGGTGCAAGCAGGCGTTCGGCCAGCAACATCACTTCATCTCCCGTCGTCTGCCCGCGTTCGACGAACTCGACGAACCCGGGACATGCTGCAGCGGTGAGTGCGACATCGCCGCCCAAATCTGCGAGTGCCCGCTGATACGCACCGGAGCCGATCGTGCCGACCGTCCCGATGACACCGACATGGCCGTTGCGCGTTGCCAGCGTCAACGACTTGACACCTGGTTCGACCACACTCAGCACCGGCACGGGAAGCTCGCGCGACAAGTCTTCGAAAGCAGCTGCCGCAGCCGTGTTACACGCGATGACGACAGCTTTCACATTGAAGCCTTCGACCAGGCTGTGCGCGATCTCACGCGCGTAACGCCGCACCTCGTCGGCCGGCTTCGGCCCATACGGGTACCGAGCGGTGTCGCCGATGTACACGAGGTCTTCTGCTGGAAGTAGGTCGATGACTGCGCGCGCGACGGTCAGCCCACCGAATCCGGAGTCGAACATGCCGATCGGGCGTTCGGCATCGGCGGTCATAGCGTCAAGGCTAGGCGTGGGAGCGATGCGCCCAGTGGGCATCTGAAGTCGCGTCCAGCAACAACGGAAACAGAAAGGTCAGAAGTAGATGATCTTTTCGGCAGCCGCTTCGGCTGCGTCGAGGTCGTCGGTGTACGCACCAGTGGAGAGGTACTTCCAACCACCGTCACACACGATGAATACGATGGTCCCCTCGTCAATCTCGCTCGCAACTTTCAATGCCCCGGCGAGTGATGCGCCGGAGGAGATGCCGGCAAAGATGCCGCACTCAGTGACGAGGCGACGAGTCATCTCGAGTGATTCCCGAGGACGCACGACACGCTTGCGATCGAGCAGCTCACGACCGTTCCAATGTTCGAACACTGGCGGAATGTATCCGTCGTCCAAGTTGCGAAGACCTTCGACCCGCTCGCCAAGTGGCGGCTCGACAGCGACGATCTTGATGTCGGGATTCTGCTCTTTCAGATATTTTCCCGTGCCCATGAGAGTTCCGCTTGTGCCGAGCCCCGCCACGAAATGCGTGATCTCGGGGCAATCGCGGTAGATCTCAGGACCAGTCGTCTCGTAGTGCGCACGTGGGTTCGCATCATTGGCGTATTGGTAGAGAAAGCACCACTCCGGGTGTTGCGCAGCCATTTCTATCGCGCGACGAACGGCTCCGTTCGAACCTTCTTCACCAGGTGTGAGGATGATCTCGGCGCCGAACACTTCGAGCATTTGACGTCGCTCGATGCTGACCGACGTCGGCATGAGAATTGTGATCGGATAGCCCTTCATCTTCGCGATGGCCGCAAGTGCGATACCGGTGTTTCCTGATGAGGGCTCGATGATGCGCTGACCCGGCACCAGGCGTCCTTCACGCTCAGCATCTTCGATCATCGCCTTGGCGATGCGATCCTTCACCGAGCCGAACGGGTTCTGCGACTCGAGCTTGGCCACGAGGCGAACATTCGGATTCGGCGACAAGTGCGACACATCGACCATCGGGGTATTTCCGATGAGGTCAAGGGCGCTCTGATGCACGAACACCGAACCGCGGCGGCGGTTCACATCTGCGAGTGTCATGCTGAGCTCCTGGATAAACCCGACGAATCTGGTCAGAATTGTAATGCTTCCTCCAGGACAACGCTCACGCGGGTCGGATTATTTCCTCGCTGATCTGCTCCCCCACGATGCGGAAACTGCGGGCCACAGGGGCTGGATCTTTCAACGTGACGATGACGTAGTGCCAGCCGGAATCGGGAGCCTGGGCAACATCGGTGGGGCTTGGGTAGGCCTCAGAGTGTGTATGGCTATGCGCCACGCCGACCACCTCGAGGCCTTCAGCCTCGGCAGCAAGCTCGACCTGCAGATGTTCCTTGGGGTCAAGCGAGTAGACCTTCGCGCTCTCGGCGACATTACGCATGGGGACAAAACGGTCGATTCGAGAGTCAGATGCCGAGCCAAGGAGCAGGCCGCACATCTCCATCGGATAACAGACATACGCATGTGCGTACATCGCGCGCACTGCGGCACCAGGAATGACGACCTCGGACATTGCCCCCGAAGGCTACAGATACCCTGAGGAACCCCTATGGGAAAGAAGCCCAACTCCACTCTCGCGAGCAACCGCAAGGCGCGCCACGACTATTCCATCTTGGATGTCGTCGAGGCAGGAATTGTGCTGCTCGGAAGCGAGGTGAAGAGCCTGCGCGACGGCCAAGTGCAGTTGGTCGATGCGTACGCCCGCATCTTGGACGGGGAAGTCTGGCTCGACGGAGTGCACATCGCCCCCTACAAATTCGCCACCGGTGTCGGTGCGCACGACCCCGACAGGTCACGCAAGCTTCTCCTTCATCGCGATGAAATCGACCGGCTTGCCGACCGCGTGAAGCGCGAGCGTCTGGCACTCGTGCCACTTTCTCTGAAACTCGTCGAGGGCAAAGTGAAAGTTGAGCTGGCTCTCGCGAAAGGTCGACGGAAAGAGGACAAGCGTCAGGCGATCGCGGAGCGTGAGACCAAGCGCGAGATCGAACGTGAACTAGGCGCATCGCGCAAGATGGGCGCCTGATTCCCGGTCAATGGGCTGCCGGGAATGATTCGACACTCCCCTCCCGTACACTGGGCTCTACACAACCAACCACTACAACACACTCGGGGCTGCCTGGTTTCGACGTCAGTTTCGGTGGGCGGGCGTGCGACTCGAGTGGCTCAGACTCGTTAAACGGGGCACAAACAAGAATTGCCAACGAGCAGTTCGCTCTCGCCGCCTGATTTATTCAGGTGACCGAGAGACATCGTGACCAGCAATGGCGCACGGGGCCAATTCATCGCAGCCCGGCAACAGAAGCGAAGGATGACGGCAGGAAAGACCGCTGACAGCTGGAAAGAACGCTGACATGTCGGAAAGACGACACGCGATTCCGCAAGGGATAGTCGACCCGCCGACAGTGTTGCGTCAGCACTAAAGCGGGGATAGTCGTATCACGATCGTTCAGCGCCTGATGGACGGGGGTTCGATTCCCCCCAGCTCCACCACTTGGGGTGTTAGTGAAATAACCCCAAACTGTCAGCCGTCGCGGTCGGTGTTCTCGCCGTATTCCGCCCGCGTCGCGCAAAGTAGCGTTGAACGCATCGCTGCACCGACGAGTCATCCCCGCTGTATCGCCCAGTTCAACATCGCACGTCTGCGGCACCCTCTCGGACATGAACTCACAAAACCCTTCGAAGATCTGATTGACGAGACCAACGCTCACGCAGAAGCGAGTTTGGGATTCGTCTGGCGACATGGCATCGACACGCGCTCTCCCGATGAAGACGTGTACGGCGACCCTTTGATGACAGTGAACTTGTCGGTGTGGCAGTCGATCGACCACCTGAAGAACTACGTGTATCGCGGCTTCCACCGCGATGTCTTTCGCCGACGTAAAGAATGGTTTGATTCGTCCGCTGTCGTGCTGTGGTGGGTCGATATTACGGAGCGACCAACACTCGAAGAGGGAAAGCGTCGGCTCGACCATTACTTGGTCAATGGTGCGAGCGACGTGGGCTTCGGATTCCGCGACGTGGTTGCACCCATCGATTGATTCAGTCATGAAATGCAGCATCGAGCAACGCGTCAGCAAGAGCTGTTCCGCGATGTTCTGGGGCGAGCCCTGGCCACGCATTGACCTCGAGCACCACCATTTCGCCGCGATGCTCGATGACGTCGACTCCGGCAAAACACAGGTCCATCGCATGAGCCGCTCGTAGCGCAGACTCGGCGATGCGTGACGCGTCAGCGCTCTTGAGATCCAGCTCTTCGACTGTCGAACCTTGCACGTTGGTCACGAAGTGCTCCGACGGCGCAGTACGACTCGTGAGTGCGACGACGTCATGTCCCCGGCCTCGATCGACGACCACTACTCTGTAATCACACCCAGCACCAGTGGCCAATGGTTGAACCACGTGGTGATCGACCATTCCCCCGATGAGTGGGACTGTGGACGACAGCGCTTCCTGCGCATCTCGCCACGTGTCATGACGAGTGACACCACGCCCCTTTGATGCACGAGCTGGTTTCACGACGACCGGTTGAGACGAGAACATCGCTTCAAAAAGAGTTAGGTCGACACCTTCTCCAGGAACCACTGCGACGGTTGGCATTGCCGGCACTCCGGCATTTGCCAAAGTGACCGACGTCGTCACCTTGTCTGCACACAGACTTGCTGCTCGAAGATCAGGAACGATTCGAGCTCCGTCAGCGATCCATTGTTCGAACACGGGCACAAGAAACGACCATGGGCGATTCACTCCCCGGGGCAACACCACGTCGGGCCTGATTTTCTGCCCAGCCACCGACACCCAGCAGTGCTCCCCATCTGTCGCTAGAGAAAGCTCTGATGGCGACACTACATAAACATCGAGGCCACGTGCTTCTCCGGCCTGGACGAGCACGGCGTGATCTGCACGAAGCCTGTCGGGATACCCGACGATGACAAGTGACGCCATGTTTCCTCGAGACGAGTTTCTCAGGAACCGGTCAACTCGTTACGAAGTTCTCGTTTCAGGAACTTCCCGTTCGCATTGCGCGGAAGTGGTTCGGCACGGAACCACACCTTTGACGGGATCTTGTGCTTGGCGAGTCGCGCTGAGAGGAAGTCTGCGAGTTCACCCTGCGTGAGCGACCGGCCCGGCTGAAGAACAATTGCTGCGGCGACTTCTTCTCCCAAACGTTCATCTGGGATACCGAATACTGCAGCCTCTGCGATGGAATCGTGGTGATAGATCGCCGTCTCAACTTCGCTGCAGTAGACGTTCTCTCCGCCGCGCAGAACCATGTCCTTCGCGCGATCCACGATGTAGATGAATCCGTCATCATCGATTCGGGCGATGTCCCCGGTGTTCAACCATCCATCTTTGATGGTCTCCGCAGTTGCTTCAGGTCTGTTGAGATAACCCTTGATGACAATTGACCCACGCACACACAACACGCCCGTAACATCCTTGTTCCGCGGAAGATCATGTCCGTCCTCGTCGATCAACTTGGCCTCGAGAGTCGGCACGGGTGGACCACATGACTCTGGCTTCGAAACGAACCATCGCGCGGAATTGGCAGTGATGATTCCGTGCGTCTCGGTCATTCCATAACCCGTCGAAGGTTGCCCGGTCTTCAACGCGCCGGCGATCTTGTGCACCAAGTCCGGCTGCAAGGCTGCTCCACCTCCACCCATGCCTTGCACCGAGGACGTATCTCGTTTCGACCAGTCGGGGTGCATGAGCAGCTCACGACTCATTGTCGGAACTCCGGAGAAGTTGGTGACCTTTTCCCGTTCAATCAATTCAAGTGCGCGCCCAGGTTCCCACTTGTACATCAGCACGACTTTGCCACCGACAAGAGTCGCAGGGTGCAGGATGCAATTGCATGCCGTGACATGGAACAACGGAGTTGGCGCCATGAAGGACGGCGCGAGTACCGGCGGTGCTTCGGTCGGTGCGGGCACATCGCCAGATGCAATCGCCTTTTGTTCCGCCAGTGACGATGCAGTCGTCATTGCAGCGATGTTCAAGATGTTGTCCACCGATCCACGGTGATGCAGTTGTGCGCCTTTCGGAAAACCGGTGGTTCCCGATGTGTAGAAGATCGTTGCATCATCGTAAGGATCGATATTGACCGCGGGTAACGCACCCGGATCTGCGTTCATCATGATGTCGGCCCACTTCGCCGACCCGGTTGGTGCCTTTGCATCTGCGCGAACGGCG
>SXWG01000133.1 GCA_005789925.1 Actinomycetota bacterium
ATGCACGGCCATGACACTCGAAGTACGTGCATCGAACGATGTCGCCCAGCGCCTATACCGACGCTTTGGGTTCGTGCCGGCCGGCGTACGCAAGAAGTACTACGAGAACTCTGAAGACGCCATCGTCATGTGGTGTCATGACTTACAAGGTGCAGACTTCGCGTCGCGTCTCGCCCACATCAAGGAGTCACGCCGATGAGCACGAACTCCGTGACCCAATTCAACCGCACGGTGTCAGTGGACGAATCGACAGTCGTGCTGGCTCTCGAGACGAGTTGTGACGAGACAGCCGCTGCTGTCGTGATGGGTGGCAACGATGTCTTGTCGTCGGTGGTGAGCAGTCAGATCGACATTCACGCTAAGTTCGGGGGAGTCGTACCGGAAGTCGCGAGCAGGGCTCACCTGCAGAATTTGCTACCGGTGGTGTCGAGCGCGATTGATGAGGCAGGTATTCAGCCTGAGCGCATCGATGCCGTCGCAGCGACAGTCGGGCCGGGTTTGATCGGCGCGTTGCTCGTCGGTGTGTCTGCGGCCAAGTCTCTGGCACTTGCGTGGCAGAAGCCGTTCATCGGTGTCAACCACATGGAGGCGCACCTTTATGCGGGCCTGCTCGATGACCCGACACTTGAGTTCCCACTCGTCGTGTTGTTGGTGAGTGGTGGACACACGATGCTCGTCGACATGCAAGACCATGGTCGTTATCGGGTGATGGGCCACACCATCGATGATGCCGCCGGAGAGGCATTCGACAAGATTGCTCGTTATCTCGACCTTGGATATCCGGGTGGACCTGCCGTCGACAATGCTTCGACGAGAGGTGATGCAGAAGCGATCGACTTCCCACGTGCGATGTTGCACGACGGTCTCAATTTCTCGTTCAGCGGGTTAAAGACGGCCGTCATCAACCACGTGAAGAAGAACCCCGATGTGTCGAACGATGATGTCGCAGCGTCCTTCCAAGCGGCAGTTGTCGATGTTCTCGTCGCCAAAGCAGTGCGCGCAGCTCAGCAGACGAACGCAACAGGCATAGTCCTGGGTGGCGGCGTGGCAGCGAACTCACGACTTCGCGAACACATGACCGCGGCTGGTGCGGCGAAAGGTCTGCGCGTGGCACTTCCGAGTCGGGCGATGTGCACCGACAACGCAGCGATGATCGCAGCAGCGGGCTGGCATCGTCTGCGAAGTGATGGTCCCACCGCGCTCACCGCTGGCGCCCATCCGAATTTGCGCCTGCCAGTCGACACGTCGGGAGGTTCCTCGATATGAGTGTCGCTCATGAGATGAAACCCTTGCGGTTGGGTCGCGCCACTGTCTCGCCTCCTGTGGTGTTGGCACCGATGGCCGGTGTCACGAACGCCCCCTTTCGCTCGTTGTGTCGGTCATTTGCCCCTGGTCTCATCTATGTGAACGAAATGGTGATGGCCGCAGCCCTCGTGCACGGCAATGCCAAAACACGTCGCATGGTGGCGTTCGGCCCCGATGAAGAATTCCGCAGCCTCCAGATCTATGGAAGCGACCCAGAGTTCGTCGGTAAAGCCGTGCGGGCACTGTGCGAGCAAGACGTCGTCGATCACATCGACATGAACTTCGGGTGCCCCGCCAACAAGGTGACACGAAAAGGTGGTGGCGCAGCAGTTCCGGTGAAGCGTCAGTTGATGCGCGCCATCATGGCCGCAGCAGTTCGCGAAGCATCAAAGTTCGACGTCCCTGTCACATGCAAATTCCGCATCGGAATCAACGACGACATCGTCACGTATCTCGACACCGGCAAAGCGGCCGAAGAAGAAGGCATCGCGATGATCGCGTTGCATGCGCGCACCGCGGAACAGCACTATGCAGGTACGGCGCGGTGGGAGGCCATCGCCGAGTTGAAGCGCCACGTGACACGCATTCCTGTTCTCGGCAACGGTGACATTTGGGAAGCATCCGACGCTCTCGAGATGGTGCGCACCACGGGCTGTGACGGTGTGGTGGTCGGACGTGGTTGTCTCGGTAAGCCGTGGTTGTTCCGTGACATCGTCGACGCGTTCGCTGGTCGCGACGTTCGTGCGACACCGACCTTGGGTGAAGTCACGAACGTGATGGTCGAACACGCCGACGCCTTGTGCTCGCACGCGGGCCATGACCCTGGCATTCGTAACTTCCGAAAGCACACGGGCTGGTACCTCACCGGATATCCCGTCGGCTCAGACGTGCGTCGACGCATGGCGTTGGTGTCATCGCGTGCCGAACTCGTGTCGATCGTCGACGAGATTGACCCGTCGATGACGGTCGTGCCTGGTGGAGAACGATTGGCTCGCGGTCACACGAACGGGCCCATCCGTGTCGTGTTGCCACAGGGCTACTTGGACGACCTCGATGATCTCACTCCACCAGATGATGCTGATGTGGCGGCGTTGAGCGGTGGCTGAACACATCGTTCTTGCCTCGTGCTCACCACGTCGAGTGCAACTGTTGGCTGAGCTCGGAATCGAACCAGTAGTCGACCCGGCAGATGTCGATGAGACGCCGCGACAGAACGAAGATCCCGTCGCGTATGTGCGACGTGTGGCAGCCGACAAAGCGCGTCGAGTCGCACAGCGACATTCTGGTGCGACGGTGATCGCTGCGGACACCACTGTCGACATCGACGGCCGCATTCTTGGACAACCCCTAGACATCGACGATGCACGCACGATGCTGCGCATACTGAGCGCCCGTACGCACCGTGTGCACACAGCTGTCGTCGTGATCGATGCGCAGGGCGAGCGCGCCGATGTCGTCACCTCACTCGTCACCTTCCTGCCGCTCGATGACGAGACCTTGAAGTGGTATCTCAGCACGGGGGAGTCGCTCGGCAAGGCAGGTGCCTACGCCGTCCAAGGTCATGGCTCGGTGCTTGTCGAGCGGGTCCAGGGGTCGATGTCGAACGTGGTGGGTCTACCCCTCGCCAGCACGGCGCGGCTCCTAGGCCTCCATGGCCCGAGCGACCCCAGTCCTTAGCACTCACCGGCTCCTGTTGCTAAGAGCCCGCTCGAGTCCCTATCATTAGCAATC
>SXWG01000134.1 GCA_005789925.1 Actinomycetota bacterium
ATGTGAGCATCGCGTCGTCAACGATCACAACCCTTCGCTTGCAACTGTCGAGCGAGTTCCGCTTGACGACCTTGCTCAGGAACTCATCGACCAAGGTCTGGCGTTCGAAGACGAAATGTTTGAGCAGCTGTGCAACATTCATCGCTGTCCGAACTTAAGAGACAATGACGACGTTGAGGAGGCAACAGTGGCCGCCATGAATCGGGGCGACCGAATCATCGTGGGGCTGTCTCTACCAACTGTTGATCATCGAAGCGGAAAGCCAGACGTGCTGTTACGCCATGGTGACGAACCGATGCCGAACGGCAAATGGGCGTACCTGCCTGTCGACGTGAAGAACTCGCAGCCACTCGAAGGCTCCTCCAAAGAGCGTGAATGGTTGGTGTCAAGCCTTCAAGAGCCGTGGGTTACTGAGGCGGCGCTATCAGTAATCGGCAAAGGAAAACCGAAGTCAGATCACTCTTTGCAGTTGGCGCACTACTGGTTAATGCTCGCTGACCTAGGGCATGTGCCGCAGGTTGCTCCGATTGGCGCAACCATCAACCCCGAGCTCGGACTTGTGTGGCGCGAGCTCGATGTGGCGGGTGATTCATACCTAGAACTTGCACGACAGGAATGGAGTCGGCGATGGCTGGCCGTCAACACCATGCGTGACGGCAGTGAGGCGTTGACACGGCCCTTTCTTCACAGCAATTGCGACCAGTGCGTGTGGCGAGACTATTGCGAAGACATCGTGGTGGAGGAAGAGCACGTGTCGTTGTTGAGCGGAGTAGGCGAAGCAACGGTTCGCTCACTTGCCGGAGTCGGAATTCACCTCATTCCCGAGCTCGCGGCGTGTGACCCCAATGCCTCTTCTATTGGGTCACTAAAACTCACAAAGACACTGGCATCGGCAATCGATGCCGCTCGGGTGTTTCGCAGTAACTCTCCGGTGCCGTTTATGAAGCGTGGCGGCTCATTGGTGCCTGTGCCTCGTGCCGACGTCGAGGTCGATTTCGACATCGAGAATGACCGCAACGCCTTTGTGTATCTCTACGGATGTCATGTTTCAGAGCGAGTGTCTGACAACGAGTGGACCGCTGGTGAATACGTGTCATTTCATACGTTCGACCGCACGGACCCGGAGGTCGAAGCCCACACGTTGGTGTCGTTCTGGAGTTGGCTGCATGATCTTGTGGCGCGCACGGAAGCTGCTGGAAAGTCAATTGCTGTGTATTGCTACTCAGGAGATTTCGCTGAACTTCCTCGTATGAAAGAAGCCGTGTCTCGCAACCCTGACTACCCGGGTATGCCGACCATCACTGACATTGAACAACTGGGCCAGCAGACGTGGTGGGTCGACATGCACAAGATCACCAAGAACTACTTATGGCCGACTCGAACTGTCGGGCTCAAGTACGTTGCGCGCCTCGCAGGTTTTGAATGGGATGCAGAGGATGCCGGGGGAGCGAACTCCATCGTGTGGTTCATGACTGCTAGCAACCCAGACCACCCCGACGCTCAAGCGATGGCTGACAAGTTGTTGCGTTACAACGCTGACGACGTTCTTGCGACGCGACACTTACGTCAGTGGCTCGACGATGGTACGAACAGTCGTGGATGGAGCATTCAGCCAGTCGAGACGCTCGACAGCAAGTACTAGCGAGCGCGCTGTTCGAGGCGGTCGCGCTGGGTGATGGTGTAGTGGCGGTCGCGCTGTTGCAACCAACCCAAGCGAATGAAACTGGCGATGGCCTTGTTCACGCGTTCACGTGACGCACCGACCATGCCGGCAAGTTCTTCTTGAGTGACCGGAATGGTGAATTCGTCTTTGCCAGCCGACAACTCGAGCAGGCGCTTTGCCGTGCGACCAGTGACATCGAGAAACACCGAGTCGGACAGTGCTTCGTCCATGGCACGAAGACGCTGGGCGAGCAAGCGAACCACGTTCCACATGAGCTCTTGGCTGTTCAGCAGAATGGGCAACACGGCGGAGTTCGGAATGCGCAGCACGACCGATGATTCGAGCGCGCGAGCCGAGGCGCTGCGCAGACCACCATCGAGCAGGCCAAGATCACCGAAGAGGTCTCCCTTGTCCATGAGCGCAACGACGCTTTCGCGATTGTCGAGCGGCTTGTTGCCGATGGCAATTGCGATGCGTCCGGCGAGTACGACATAAATGGCATCGGGCTCTGCACCCTCCTCGAACAACACGTCACCACGAGTGAGGTTCTTTTCTGATGCGGCTGCGCCGAGCGCACTGAGCACGCTGGCAGGGGCATCGCGAAAGAAATGGGTGTTTCCTAGTACGTCTTCGTATGCCATACGGAAATCACGGTACTACCCTTCACGCCATGTCCCACATTGAGAACCATGTTGTGTGGACCATTGTCGTTGCAGCGGGCTCAGGAACCCGTTTCGGTGGTGCAAAGCAGTTTGCTCAACTGGGCGCCGGCACCGTGGTCGAGTGGGCAGTGCACGAAGTGGGGAAATGGTCTGACGGCGTGGTGGTTGTTGTCCTGCCCGGATCGGTCCTGAGCGACGGACAGGTCGAAGGAGGCTCCACGCGCAGTGAATCGGTGCGAAATGGTCTCAAAGCTGTGCCTACTGAGGCAACCATTGTGTGTGTCCATGATGCGGCGCGACCGTTTGTGACCGAAACGGTGTTTTCTCGCGTGGTCAATGCAGTGGTCAACGGAGCCGACGGCGCAGTACCCGGTATAGAAGTCGCCGACACGGTGAAAGTCATTGATGCGAATGGCCAGGTGGTGTCGACACCAGATCGAGCCACGTTGCGCGCTGTGCAGACCCCGCAGGCCTTTCGTGCCGAAATGTTGCGTCAAGCCCACGATCACGATCTGCAGGGAACCGACGATGCCGCCATCGTCGAGTCGCTGGGTGGCAAGGTTGTGGTGGTGCAAGGAGACCCATTGCTACGCAAGATCACGTCGCGTGATGACTTGGACTGGGCCCGCATGACAGCACACAAAATGACGGAAGGTGAAGTGTGATGGACATTCGAGTGGGGAACGGCTTCGACATTCATCGCTTCTTGGTCGATGGAAATGACGGTCGTGTGCTCACACTTGGTGGCGTCAAGTTCGCCAATGAGCGTGCGCTCGCTGGTCACAGCGACGCTGACGTCATCACTCATGCCATTGCAGACGCTTTGTTGGGCGCTGCAGGTCTTGGCGACATCGGAATTCATTACCCCGATACCGACCCCGCATGGAAGGGCGCCGACTCGTTGATGTTGTTGCGCGATGTCGTCGTGAAAGTGCGTGGTGAAGGCTGGGGCATCTCGAATGTCGATTGCAGCATTGTGTGTGAATCGCCGAAGATCGCACCAGTGCGTGCAGAAATAGAGACCAACTTGTCTGCTGCAGTGGGAGCACCGGTCTCGGTGAAAGGTCGACGTGCAGAGGGCCTCGGTGCCATCGGACGTGGCGAAGGAATCATGTGTTTCGCATCGACGGTGTTGGTGCGCGCATGAGCAAGCCAACCGGTAACAAAGGACGCAGCAAGGGTGCCAAGCCCGGTCGTGCACGTGGCGCCACACCACGTGGTGGTCGCGGTGCCGCACCCCGAGGAGCAGTACGTCGCGAAGGTGCACCAGAGAAAAAGAAAAGCCTTGGTGGTGACCAGGTGGAAGGTCGTCAGGCTGTTCGTGAGTTATTGATTGCCCAGAAGCGCAAAGTGCGCGAGATTTGGATTTCGAAGGAGATCGATAACAGCGACATTGTCGAAGACATCGTGCAGTTGGCTACAGCCTCGCGTGTGCAGATCATGGATGTGCCTCGTCGCACCATCGAGGACACCGCTCGCAGCGAGGCACCCCAAGGTGTCATCGCCTTCGCGCAACCGTTGCAAGAACACTCACTCGACGAGCTCACCTCTACTGAAGGTGGTCGCAAACCGTTCTTGGTGGCCGTTGATGGCGTCACTGACCCTGGCAATTTTGGTGCGTTGCTTCGTTGTTGCGACGGAGCTGGTGTCACCGGAGTTGTCGTTCCGCGTCACCGTGCTGTGCACGTGACGCCGACAGTGGCGAAGGCCGCTGCAGGTGCGGTGGAGCACATACCGATGGCAGTGGTGCAGGGGTTGCCTGCAGCCATGGGCGACATGAAGAAGGCTGGCGTGTGGTTGGTGGGTCTCGACGACGAAGCCGACACGTCGCTATTTGACATGGGGTCGCTTGCAGCCGAACCGATTTGCGTGGTGCTGGGCGCTGAAGGTGCGGGACTGTCGCGCCTAGTGCGCGAGCGCTGCGACATGGTGGTGTCGATTCCGATGCTTGGTCAGCTGTCCTCGCTGAACGTGTCGGCAGCCGGCGCATTGGCCACCTATGAAGTGGCTCGCGTTCGCCGCAAGCCCAAATAGATCAAGCGCCGCTTAGAGCGACGAGACAAGAAACAGAATCTGTGCTTGGAGTGCGATGATTCCGATGCCAACAGTCGCGATGATGCCCATTGCGAAGTTGAAGCGTCGTTCCAGTCTGTCGACGTCAGACTTTCGGGCGATGTCAGCCCATCCAACGGGCGGCAGGTACTCCATCAGTGTGTCGGCCACGTCGTCTCCAAGTTTCACCTTGAGGTTCGAGTGCATCTCAAACCGCTGCTTTTCTGTCACTGGCATCGTAGACCTCGCTGTCAAGTAGTGGATTTGTGGCTATGTGTACGCGCGAAGTGGTGCGTAGGCTTGGAAGCCGCGCCGAGTTAGCTCAGTGGTAGAGCAACCGCCTTGTAAGCGGTAGGTCGTGGGTTCAATCCCCACACTCGGCTCCAGTCGAATTCTGAATCCCTTGTCAGTCAAGGGTTTCTTCAAGGTGGCAAGGCAATGCAACAGAGCGCCACTACCGTTTCATGCATCGCACGACCCCCTCACAGGAGGCCTGTCACATGAGCCAACCACGATCTCGAGGCAACCGCAGTTCGCTGCCCGCGCCAAGCAACGTCACCCTCGGAGCAGTGGTGGCAGTCGTCGCCATCATCCTTGGTTTCTTCGTGCTACGGAACATCAACGCCGATTCCGGCACGACGACCACACCAGGCGGAGAGGTAACCGACACCACGGCGCCCGCTGGTGAAGTCACCGACACCACCGCAGCTGGGGGAGTCACGCCGACCACCGGTCTCGTCATCACCGGTTTCAAGATTCAGGTCGCAAACGCCTCGGGAGTGGCCGGCAGTGCGGGAAGCATGACCGTTCAGTTGCAGACCCTCGGATATGTGGTGCAGCCAGCCGTCAACGTGTCGGCGGGCAGCCCGAAGCGCGCCAAGTCGGGAGTTTTCTACCTGGCCGGCTGTGAAGCCGTCGCCCAGAACGTGGCCGACACCTTGGGTGGAGGCGTCGAGCTTGGGGCCATGCCCTCGCCCGTGCCGCTCGAGACCGGCACCTTGAAAGAAGCGTGTGTGTTGATCTTGTTGGGCACTGACTTGTCGAACAAGGAACTCGCCGGCGCTGCGTCAAGCGGTAACGGTGCAGCGACACCGCAGACAACCGCGGTACCGCTGCCGGCAACGACCACCACGGTCGCGCCGACAACTACCTCCGGCTGACGTCGCGCTGCGCCACCTGGGGCGCTTTTACGTGAGTGCGCTCTGAATGAGTTGACGCGCTGCATCCTCGATGCATTGCAACACGCGTGAGTGTGATGCGTCATGTCCAAAGTTCGTCACCAAGCTGAACGGGTGTGCGGTCTCGTGCATGTCGTTTGGTAACTCTTCGTCGACATCACCGCAGATTGTCACGACGCGTTTTTGGTACTGCGCAGCAACATCACACACGCCACCCACGACTTTGCCGTGGAAACTTGTCTCGTCAAGTAATCCTTCGCCAGTGATCACAAGGTCTGCTGAGCGAATGGCATCGTGAAGACCTAACTCGTCAGCAACCAAGTCAAAACCGGGAACAAGAGTCGCGCCAAGAGCCATGAGGCCACCAGCAAGTCCACCGGCGGCGCCAGTACCTGGTGTCATGCTCACGTCGACGCCGTATTGCTGCGCATACATCTGCGCGAGACGCTCGAGCCTGTTGGTGAGAAGGCGCACTTGCGTTCTGGTGGCACCTTTCTGCGGGGCGAACACCTCGGCTGCTTCAGTGAACAACGTGTCGACGTCGCATGCGACGAGGAATTCGACACCGCGCAGACGTGCTGGTGCGTGAATGGCTCGAAGGGCGCCGTATCCACCATCTGTGGTCGCAGATCCGCCGAGGCACACAATGATCTTGTCGACACCAGTGTCGAGTGCTGTGTCGATGAGTTCTCCGACACCAGTGGTACTTGCTGCGATTGCGTCGTTGTGTTCCGCACCGCCGATGAGAGACAGTCCAGACGCACTTGCCATTTCGATGATGGCGACACCTTTGTGTAAGCGCCATGCTGCTTCCACTGGGTCACCAAGTGGACCAGTGACGAGCGTGGTCTTGCTCGCACCACCGAGTGCGTCGAGAGTTCCTTCGCCGCCATCGGCCATCGGAATTTCCGTGCAGTCCGCACCAAGTTCCCAACATGCATGACCAATTGCGGCGCACACTTGTTTGGCGGTTGCGGTTCCCTTGAACTTGTCGGCAGCAGCCACCACGTGCATTCGTCCACGATAAGCGCGCCTAGGGTGTGGCGATGAGCGAGTTCATTCATCTTGATGCCACAGCACAGGCACAAGCCATCGCCAAGGGTGATATTTCACCTGTGGAAGCCGTCGACGCGGCGATTGCGCAAGCCCAGAAGGTCAACCCGCAGTTGAACGCCATCATCCACGAGCAGTACGACAAAGCTCGTGCGCAGGCTGCTGGAACACTGCCCGACGGACCGTTTCGCGGTGTGCCGATGGTGTTGAAAGACCTCGGTGCCGCACAAGCGGGCGAGAAGTACCACATGGGTTCGCGCATGTTAAAGAACGCGGACTTTCGTGCACCGTTTGACAGTTATCTCACGGAACGTTTCCGTCGCGCCAGCTTCGTCGTCATTGGTCGTACCAACACACCCGAGTTCGGCTCGACCATCACCACCGAACCACTTGCCTATGGCCCCGCGCGCAACCCGTACGACACCAATCACTCAACCGGTGGCTCATCTGGCGGTTCTGCTGCATCGGTTGCGTCGCACATCGTGTCGGTGGGTCATGCGAACGACGGTGGCGGGTCTATTCGCATTCCGGCAAGTGAATGTGGTCTCGTCGGTTTGAAGCCGTCGCGTGGCCGCATCAGTCAAGGTCCGTACTTCGGTGAGAACTGGATGGGTGCCACCATCGATGGTTGTGTCACACGCACGGTGCGCGACACCGCTGCCGTGCTTGATGAGATCTGCGGATACCAATCGGGTGACCCCTACACCGCCCCACCATTCGTGCGTCCGCTCGCGCGTGAACTGGGCGAGTCGCCGGGGCGTTTGCGCATCGGTCTCATGGACAACCCAGGGACACTTGGTGGTCTCGACCATGCAGAATCGCGCGCGTCGATAGCTGCAGTGGCAAAAGTGCTTGAGTCTCTCGGTCACGAAGTGGTTGTTGCCAAACCAGCAGCGCTCGACGAGACCGAGTACTCACAGAAGTTCACCAACATTGTGTCGGCATGCACCGATGCTGATCTCACATATTTCGAATCGGTCCTTGGTCGTCCGCTAACAGATGAAGACATAGAGCCCGACAACTTGTTCATGCGCGAGATCGGTAAGTCGATCTCGGCTGCGGCATACATCGCTGAAGTGCAGTGGATGCATGGTTGGACTCGTCGCATGGTGGAGTGGTGGTTGCCGCGCGACGGCTCTCGCGGCTTCGACATGTTGTGCACGCCAACAATCGCGGGGCCACCGCCAAAGATCGGCCACTTGAGCGGGCCAGAGGGCATGATGCACATGCTCGAGGTGTTGGTGTACACCGCGCAGTTCAATGTGACCGGACAACCAGCCATCAGCTTGCCGCTGCACTGGTCGTCGACTGGTTTGCCGATGGGCGTGCAGTTCGTCGGTGCGCCATATCGCGAAGATCTGCTCGTGCGTCTTGCATCGCAACTAGAAGAAGCGATGCCGTGGCGCGACAAACTTCCACTCGTGATGTGACAAAAACTGACTGCATCGGTAGGGTTTTGACCTATGGCAGTCACCGTGCGAATCCCCACAACCATGCGTCCGCTCTCTGGCGGGGCCTCCACCGTGTCGGTGGACGGCGCAAACCTGCGCGATGTGTTGGCAGCCCTTGATTCCGCCCATCCAGGCTTCAAAGATCGCTTGTTCGACGTCGAGGGCGCGCTGCACAAGTTCGTCAACGTGTTCGTGTCTGACGACGACGTGCGCTACCTGCAGGGCCTCGACACCCCGGTGAAAGACGGCGACACCGTGTCGCTGATTCCCGCGGTGGCCGGCGGCTGCTGAACCGCAATGCCGTCTGGACTGTCAGTGTGCAGACCTCACCCATGAGCGACGTCGTGTCTCTGCGGAAATTGCCACAGGTCTTGTGGGTTGTATTCGCTGCAATCGTGATGTCGCTGGTCGGCGGAGCCGGCACAGCAATGGCGCACAACTCACTCTCGGGTAGTTCGCCAGCAGAAGGAGACGCACTCACCACGCAACCGACGACGTGGTCTGTCACGTTTGAGAAGTCGGTGCCGCTTGCCTCGGCAAGCGCGATCGTGGTGAACGGCGATGGTGTTCGAACGACGCTTGCCGACCCTCGACATGGTGACACCGACAAGACGGTGATGTTTGATCTGCCTACAACGTTGACGGGAAACGTATCAGCGCGTTGGCGCCTCGTTGGCTCTGACGGACATGTCATCTCAGGACGAGTGGCATTTTCGGTTCAGGTCGCTGCACTTGCCACAACCACAACCGTCGTTGTCGGCTCTGGTGCCACCGCCACAACTTCGACAATTGCCAAAGTCGCTGAGGTATTCACTGAGGATGACGATGACTTCGTAGCG
>SXWG01000135.1 GCA_005789925.1 Actinomycetota bacterium
ACATCACTGGCGGACACTCTCGTCCCCAGCCACGGTCGTCGCAGGTTCGCCGCTCCTCTGGTGGCCGGGGAGGTTCTGGTCGCGACATGCCAGCAGCGGTGTCGACTGGTCTCATTCTCGTCGCAGTGTTCGTGGCGGCAGAGATGTGGCGACCTGCCGCTGTCATGGTGATCGTCATTGCTGCACTTGGCATGGCAGCAGTCGAGTTCTTCAGCAAGGTCACAGAGACGGGTTATCGTCCAGCGACTTTCGCTGGAATCGCTGCATGCGTCGCGTCGCCTTTGGCGGCCTATTGGATGGGGGACGGGTCACTTCCGCTAGTCATCGCCTTTTCATTCATGGCTGCTTCGATTGGGTTCATCGGTGCGGGCAGTGTGCAAAGTGGACCGATGCCGAACGTGGCCATCACGACGATGAGTGTGGTGTGGATTGGTCTGCTCGGTTCGTTTGCGGCTCTCATTCTTCGTATGTCGGTCAGCGGATCGGTTCCTGCTGCGGTTGGCACTGACACGTTGTTCATCGTGGTTGCAGCCGTCGTCGCGAATGACGTCGGAGGACTGCTTGTCGGATCCACCGCGGGGCGCACTCCGCTGCGGGAATGGATCAGTCCGAACAAAACTGTCGAGGGTGCTGTCGGTGGGACACTGCTGACGATCATCGTCGTCATCCTCGTCGGCACGCAAAGTGACACATGGAACAATATGGGCGAGCTTCTGTTGCTCGCAGTGGTTGTTTCGATCATGGCGCCACTCGGCGACTTGGTCGAGTCGATGTTCAAGCGCAATCTTGACGTGAAGGATTTCGGTTCGATCATCGCCGGTCATGGTGGTGTGCTCGACCGATTCGACGGGTTCTTGTTCGTGTTGCCGTCGGCCTACTACCTGCTGTTGGTGTTGCAACCCTGGACATCGTGAATCCGGTACGAGTCGCTGTCGCTGGTTCCTCCGGGTCGATCGGCACTCAGACACTTGACGTCATACGTGCAGAAGGCGATGCCTATGTCGTCACTGCACTTGCAGTGCATGCCTCGGCAGACGCTGTGATCGCACAGGCAAAGCAGTGGAATCCTGAAGTCGTAGCCGTTGCAGATGACGAAGCTCGGCGTCGAGTGAGTGAGGCACTTCCCGGACTCAATGTCGTCGCAGAGTTGGACGCGATCGTCGATGTCGCTGATGTCGTCATCAATGGTGTCGTTGGTTTTGCCGGTCTACCGGTAACTCTCACGACCTTGCGTCAGGGAAAACGATTGGGGCTCGCCAACAAAGAAAGTCTCATCGCAGCCGGGCCGGTGGTGGCGCCACTTCGCTCTGTTCCCGGGGCCACCATCATTCCTGTCGACAGTGAACATTGTGCGATCCACCAATGTCTTCGGTCATCGTCGCAACCTGGTCGCGAAGTTGCTCGACTGGTGCTCACCGCTAGTGGTGGCCCGTTCCGCGGGCGTGACGCGGAATCGTTGAAAGACGTCACCGTCGATGAAGCGCTGTCACACCCCACATGGAAGATGGGTCCCAAGATCACCGTCGATTCCTCGACACTCATGAACAAAGGACTTGAAGTCATCGAAGCACACGAGCTCTTCGAGATCGACGTCGACCACATCGACGTCGTCGTTCATCCCCAGTCTGTGGTCCATTCCATGGTCGAGTACACCGACGGATCCACCATCGCCCAGTTGTCCATGCCTGACATGCGTCTTCCCATCGGGTATGCGCTCGGATATCCGTCACGCATCACGTCGGCTTTCGGCTCCATCGACTGGTCTCTGTTGTCGCGACTCGACTTCGAATTGCCCGATCGCGCCACATTCCGCTGTCTTGACCTGGCATACGCAGCCGGCCGTGCCGGCGGAACAGCCCCGGCCTGCTTGTCAGCCGCCAACGAAGTGGTGGTCGAGGCGTTTCTTGCAGGTCGCGTCCGCTGGCCTGACATCGCACATGTCACCGAGCACGTCATGGCACGCCACCAGGTCAGTCAGCCATACTCGGTAGACGACGTGCTTGCCGCCGACGCGGAAGGACGTCGACTGGCAACGGAAGCATTGGCACGATGAGCAACATCTACGAAAAATTCCGCAGTGAAATCGCCGCCGGTGGTGCGGTCGAGCAGTCCGACGGATCAGTCGATCGCAAACAGTCTCTCGTGAGTGCCGCGGTCATCCTCGGGTTGTTGGCGTGGCTCGGCGCTCGTGATGCGTGGATTCTCGTGTTCGTGCTCGGCCTTCTGGTGTCGGTGTTCTTGCATGAGGTTGGTCACTTCGTCACGGCGCGACGCACCGGGATGAAAGTCACTCAGTTCTACATGGGCTTTGGGCCGCGCCTCTGGAGCACCACGCGAGATGGGGTCGAGTACGGCGTCCGTGCCTTGCCACTCGGTGCTTTCGTCCGAATCGTGGGCATGAACAACCTCGACGAGGTCGATCCGGCAGACGAACCGGTCACGTATCGCGCGCAGAGCTATCCGCGCAAGTTGCTCGTCATCACCGCTGGGTCACTCATGCATCTTTTGCTCGGTGTCGTTCTGTTTACCTCTGTCTATGCAAGTTGGGGCCGTTACCAAGAACTCGGAGCCGTCACCATCAGCGCCCTCGCTGACGGTGAGTCACCTGCATCGCGCGCCGGTATCCGCGAAGGCGACGTCATCGTCGCGCTCGATGACGAGGCGCTCACCACGCGTGCGCAGTTCGTGCGAGCAATCGTCGCGAATGAACCGGGTGACACGGCCGCTGTCACCATCGATCGTGCCGGACAGCGTTCCGTCGTCGATGTGGTGTTGTCAGAGCATCCTGAGGTGCCTGGTTCTGCATTTTTCGGTGTGGCGAGCACCAGCTCGGGCTATGCCGACTTGGGATTCGTCGAGTCTGTCGGGCGTTCCATCGGCGACATCGGTACGACCGTCACTGAGTCAGTCAAAGGACTCGTGGCTGCTCTCAACCCGGTGAACAGCCTTGAACACCTCACCAACCAAAATGCCGACCCAGCAACTCGACCGACCACTGTCGTTGGCATCAGTCAGGTGAGCGGATCTGTGGGGGAAAGCGACGGACTGAAGGGCATATTGCTCTTGCTCGCCAGTCTGAACATCTTCGTCGGCGTGTTCAACATGCTTCCGCTGCTTCCGTTTGACGGAGGCCACGCCGCCATTGCGACGTATGAGCGACTGCGCTCACGACCCGGTAAGCCGTATCGTGCTGACATCTCGAAAATGATTCCTGTTGCCACCACCGTGGTCGTGCTGCTCGCATTCCTGCTAGCCACCGGTCTGTACCTCGACCTCACCAGGCCACTTGGCTGATGGCACACTGGTTCTGATGTTCGAACGTCGTCACACACGACAGATCACCGTCGGCAAAGTGCCGGTGGGCGGAGGTGCGCCGATCTCGGTGCAGTCCATGACCACCACCAAGACTGCGGACGTCGAAGGCACGTTGCAGCAGATCTATGCCCTCGCTGCTGCGGGTTGCGACATCGTGCGTTGCACGTGCAACGAACAAGAAGCGGCAGAAGGTCTTGCACAAATTGTCCCGCGTTCGCCCATTCCGATCATCGCCGACATCCATCATCAGTACCGCATGGCGCTCGCTGCGATGGAAGCCGGAGTGCACGGATTGCGACTGAACCCCGGGAACATCCGTAAGCCCGAGCACATCAAAGCGGTCGCATCTGAAGCGCGTGACCGTGGCCTTCCCATTCGTATCGGGGTGAACGGTGGGTCGCTTGACCCATCGCTGTACGAAAAGCATGGTGGTCTCACGGCGCAAGCCATGGTCGAGTCAGCACTTCAAGAGATGAACTACTTTCATGAGGTCGACTTCACTCAGATGAAAATCTCGGTCAAAGCGAGCAGCGTCCCGCTCATGGTCGAGGCGTATCGACTTCTCGCCGACACGGTCGACGTTCCGTTGCATCTCGGTGTCACCGAGGCTGGTCCGCCACCAGCAGGTCTCGTGAAATCGACCGCAGGTATCGCCACGTTGTTGCTCGAGGGCATCGGTGACACCATCCGCTACAGCCTCACCGCAGACCCTGTCGAAGAAGCCCGCGCCGGACGACAATTGCTTGAGGCACTCGGGCTGCGCGAGCGCAAGAACGTCGATCTCATCGCATGCCCCAGTTGTGGTCGCGCCGAGATCGACGTCATCGATGTCGCAAATCGCGCTCAAGCAGCGTTTGCCGACCGCAAATTGCCGCTACAAATCGCCGTCATGGGATGTGTCGTGAATGGTCCCGGAGAAGCACGTGAAGCTGACCTCGGAATTGCCGCTGGCAACAAGCGTGGTCACCTCTTTGTGAAGGGCAGGAACGTGGCCGTCGTCCCCGAAGACGAGATGGTTGATGCACTGGTCGAGTGGGCCGAGTTCATCAACGAGCATGGCGTCGACGCCGCCATCGCTCGAGTCGACACAGCCCTGGCCGAACGTGAAGCTGCTCGTGACCGGTCACAGTTGCTGAACGAAAAGGGTGACGACGCCAATCACGCTGGCGAAAAAATCATCGAGATTCGTAAGACAGTGGGGAGCTGACTCTCGTTAGCGAGTTCCGGCGCACACAAACACAGTGCCGCGTCCGTCAAGAACTTCGTGGTGCCCGGGAGACACGATTGCAGCGCGGCCAGGTGTGAGCTGATTCATGGTTCCTGCGGTGCACAACACGATTCGATGGCGGTCCGAGACTGGTAGGTCGTGTGTTCCGTCGAGGTCGATGCGCTCGACAACTAACTCATCGACCGGAGATTCGTACACCGATACCACGCCTCTGGCCGTAGGGGACTGAACTGGATGGTCGATGGGGGAGAAGTCGGTAATCGACAACAATTCAGCGACGTCGACGTGTTTGCTCGTGAAGCCTGCGCGTACGACGTTGTCCGATGACGACATCACTTCGACCGCAGATCCCTTGAGGTATGCGTGCACACTGCCTGCATGGAGCGCGATGGCCTGCAAGGGACGAAGTTCGACATGGTGCAGGAGGGGGGCGATGCGGAGGGCTTTGTCGTCGGGATACGCCGTTGCGAGTGAATGCAACCATTCCGGACATGCATCCATGTGTGGTGTCGTGTCCGACTCAAAACACCAGCGCACGTAATTCTCGATGCCACGTGTCTCGAGAACGGCAGCTTCGTGTTTCCACCCGTACGACGACAAATCACTTGTTGATTGTTCGACAGAGCGAAAACCGCACAAAGCTTCGAATGGCGTGAGAGCAATGAGCATCTCAGGTTTGTCATGTGGATCGCGATAGAGGCGCATCGGATGGTCCACGGCGAGACCAGAATCGTTTTCTCGGGCGTAGCCACGTGCAGCTTGCGAACGAGTCGGGTGTGTCTGCAGGCTGAGAGGGCGTGCCGCTGAGAGGATCTTCACCAAGATGTCGAGGTCGCCGGTGACGTCTGCAAGATCTGTCCACGTCCCGTCGATGCGCACCTGGCTCGGCGCTCCGTGGTGTGTACCAAACCACAACTCTGCACAGGGTTCTCCCGTCGCCGCTTCGCCGGTGAGAGCAGGAATGAACTCGGCATCACCCCAGCCGTAGTGCCGAATCGCGCCACGCAGGAGGTGCATGTGTCAGAGCCTACGGAGTGCTGCGCGCGACAGTGAGGACATGTGTCGCGGCGTCATCTGTGGCGACGTCGGCTTTCGCACCTGTCAATCGATCGCGGACTTCGACGGTGCCCTGAGCTAACCCTCGACCGACGATGACAATTGTCGGCATGCCGAGCAATTCGGCATCCTTGAACTTCACTCCTGGTGAGACACCGACACGGTCGTCGATGATGACGTCGAGTCCTGCAGATTCGAGTTGTCGGCAGAGTGTCTCTGCAAAGTCGCTCGTGCCGTCGTCACCCTTGCCTGCGATGACGACATGAA
>SXWG01000136.1 GCA_005789925.1 Actinomycetota bacterium
ATGACCCCGAGGCGCATCACGTCGTAACGCGGTGAACCAAACGCTGCACCCCTCTCGATTGCACACCACGCGAGTCCCCACTGATACACCCACAAGCTGTACGACCGACCCAAGGTGAAGAGTGATGTCAGCGGCTTGGGCAGCCGGCCACGATCTACAAGTCCCATACGTGATTCCTCAGATCCAGCGCAAGACGCCCTTGCGCCACGCATACACGAGGCCCAACAAGAGCACGGCTACGAACACACCCATCTCGACGAGGCCGAATCCGGCGTATCGCTCGAGCTGTGTTGCCCAGGGGAAAATGAACACCGCTTCCACGTCGAAGATGACGAAGAGAAGCGCAAAGACGTAGTAACGAATTTGGCTTTGGGACCAACCCTCGCCCACCGGGTCTACACCACTTTCATAGGCGATGAGTTTTTCCCGCGTTGGTCGGTTCGGCCTCAACAAGGCCGACAGTCCCAGCAAGAGAGAGGCAATAAGGAAGGCGGCCAAGCCGAACCACACAACAGTGAGATACGACCGGAGGAACTGGGACATCGCCCATCGAAACTACTACGGAGGCCAAAGTTGACCCCAACTTCCCGCCCTGCGGAGGGCCGGAAAAGCACGTCGAAACGGGGTTATGTGCCTTTGTGACCCGATGTGCGAACAGTTGTCACACGGTCACCGTCACGTCGCGAGGTGTGCGACGCCATGCAGGAACCAATCGACGAGAATTCGGCATCGTTCTTCGGCATCTGCGGCCGCTGCGCGGGTCTCGACCATGAGCTCGTCATAGTTGATTCCGGCTTCGGCTAATTCGCGGCGACCTTCACCCGACGACCAGCGTGCGATGACTGATTCCGTCGCTTCCGGATGAAACTGCACAGCGAGCGATGACCCGATGCGGAACGCCTGTACCGCACAATCGCTCTCGGCCAAGGTCGTGGCTCCCGATGGCACCTCGACACAGTCGTAGTGCCACTGCATCCACGTGCCTGCCAAAGGCCCAGCATCGGGCGACGCTTCACGCGTCAAACGAACGTCGCACCAACCAATCTCATGTTCTGGGGCCCGCCGCACGGCTCCCCCAGCAGCATGGGCGAGCATCTGAGCGCCGAAACAGATGCCCAGAACAGGGACGTCATGCTCCAGCGCACTCTGTAGGACAGTGGTTTCAGATGCGACGGGGCCAGAGGCGGAATCCCAATAGACGCTCCATGACGATCCGAGCGACAACACGAGGTCGACACCTTTCAACCCGTCCGCGACAACGGAACCCCACTCCTCGTGGTGCTCTCGGATGAGTTCCGTGAAGGCGAAACCTCGCTCTCGCAACGCATGCCCGACAAAGCCAGCGTCGGCATCACTTGCATTTGCGATCATGATTGCCCGCATCGGCAAGTACCGTAGGCGATGAATGGGCACGCACGCCATAAGTACTGAGGACATCATCGCTGCGCGCGCGGTGGGTCGGGGCATCGTCAAGCACACGCCCATCACCGAGTCCTACGCACTCTCTGACATGTGTGGTGGCAACGTCATTCTGAAAGCCGAGAATCTTCAGCGCACCGGCTCGTTCAAGGTGCGGGGTGCCCTCAACAAATTGCATTCGCTCGGCGACAGCGTGAGCGCCGGTGTCACCGCCGGAAGCGCAGGCAACCATGCACAGGCAATTGCGTTTGCAGCACGCCATCGAGGAGTGCCGTGCCAGATCTTCGTTCCTGCAGGAGCGAGCCTCTCAAAGATCGAGCAGTGTCGAACCTACGGAGCGACCGTCGTCGAAGGTGGCGACACACTCGACGACGCAGTGACCCGAGCCAAGGAACATTCGGCAAACACGGGCATGCATTTTTGCCATCCCTTTGATGATCCGGTCGTCGTGGCTGGTCAAGGAACACTCGGTCTCGAGTTGCTCGAGGACATCGCAGATCTTCACACCGTGATCATTCCCCTCGGTGGTGGCGGCTTGACTGCTGGTACGGCGATTGCGGTGAAGTTGCAGCAACCGAATGTCCGCATCATCGGCGTGCAAGTTGCCGCATGTGCACCATATGCCGGTCGACCACCCGCTGACGGTCCGATCGCCACACTCGCTGACGGCATCGCGGTGAAGCGTCCGGGTGATGTGACTGCCCCACTCATCGAAACGTTCGTTGACGATGTCGTCGTCGTACCCGAAGACACCGTCGCTGATGCGATGGTGTTGTTGATGGACCGTGGAAAGTTCTACGTGGAAGGAGGCGGCGCGGTCGGCGTATCCGCACTTCTGACTCGTGCAGTCGTCCCCGCGGCTCAGGGCACGACATGTGTGGTGTTGTCCGGCGGCAACGTTGACCTCGGAGTGGTGCCAAATCTCATCCGTCGCCACGAGACACAGGTCGGTCGTCGCCTCATCGTGTTCGCCCGCATTTCCGATCGACCAGGTGGCCTTGCTCGTCTCCTCACGTTGTTCGCACAAGCCGGAGCGAACCTCATCGAAGTGGAACACGTCCGCGAAGGCGTCGACCTGCATGTACGCGAGACCGGTGTGCAAGCAGTGCTCGAGATTCGCGGAAAAGAGCACGAAGAAACCGTGCTCGCCGCAGCTCGTGAGGCCGGCTACGACGTGCAAAAAGTCGCCGGCCACTGACGATGGCGCGGCCAGTCATCGCCCACCTCGCCCGTTTCGCCGACACTGCCGACACGTTTTCAAGTTCCGTCGCTGCCGGAGGCCGCCACTACATCGATGCGATAGTACGAGCGGGCGGCATTCCTCTGTTGACACCACCCACGCGCGATGTCTCTCTCATCGAGGACATGTTGTCTCGTGTCGACGGCATTCTCATCGCCGGTGGAGGCGACGTGAACCCTGCCGTCTACGGCGAGGAATCTCACCCGACCGTGTACAACGTCGATGACTTGAATGACGAATTTGAGATTGCCGTCGTGCGTGCCTGCGTTCGTGTCGACAAACCACTACTGGCCATCTGTCGCGGACATCAAGTGTTGAATGTGGCGCTTGGGGGCACCTTGATCCAACACATCGACAATGCAGATGCACATCGCGGCGTCGTCTGCACGGTGTCAATCGATGAGGACAGCCTTATGGCACAGGCCATCGGTGCAACAAGCGCACATGGAATGTGTTGGCACCATCAAGCAGTACGCACACCCGGAGAAGCACTTCGAGTCGTGGCACGTGCAGCCGACGACATCATCGAGGCTGTGCAACACACTGCGGCGACTTTCATTGTCGGCGTGCAATGGCATCCCGAGCAAACTGCAGCCACCGACGCTGTCCAGCAGCGACTGTTCGACGAGTTGGTACGACGCTCAGCACCGCGATGACGTCGGCACTTCTGGCGCCGGTCACTCAAGCACCAAGAAAAGTGGTGGCCTTGTCGGCCAAGGTGAGCAACCAGCCCGGATACACACCAACGACGATCGTGAACGCCACACACAGAGTGACTGCGACACCGAGTCCGGTCGGAACCTCGATCTCAGAATCATTCGAGCTCTCTGCGAGCCATGCGCTGACCATGATGCGTAGGTACAGATAGGCGGCGATGACTGCTGCGAGCATCGCGATGATCGCCAATGCATAACTTTCCGCATCGACAGATGCGGTGATCACGCCGAATTTTGCGATGAATCCGCTAGTGACGGGAACACCAGCTTGAGCGATGAGAAACACAGTGAGTGCCACAGCCAAAGTCGGACGACGACGCGCAAGTCCTCGCAGATCGTCGAGTGACGTCGCATCGTCACCCCGACCTGAGACGGCGGTGACGACAGCGAATGAGCCGATGACGAGCACTGTGTAGAGAAAGAGATAGACAACGACCGAGGACACCGCGTCGGTGGAGCCAGGGTGCGCAGCAGCTTCCACCCCAACGAGTATGAAGCCAGCGTGACTGATCGATGAGAACGCGAGCATTCGCTTGACGTTCGTCTGGACGACGGCCATCACTGAACCACCCACGAGCGTCAGCACTGCCAACACCCAGATGACTGGCTGCCAATCGTCGACCCGCGACGGCAGAGCGACGACCAAGACTCTGACGAGAGCAGCAAATGCAGCGACCTTGCCTGCTGACGCCATGAAACCAGTGACCGGTGATGGTGCACCTTGGTACACATCTGGTGTCCACACTTGGAACGGCACTGCCGACACCTTGAAGGCGAAGCCGACGATCAGAAGTCCGATGCCAACAAGCAGGAGTGCATCATTCGAGTTCACATCAATCGAGCCGCGAAGCGCAGTGTTGATGGCGGGGAGTTTCGTGGCGCCGCTAGCCCCATAGATGAGTGCGATGCCGTACAGGAAGAATGCGGATGCAAAACCGCCGAGCACGAAGTACTTGAGACCAGCTTCTTGGCTCTCCGTGCGTCGACGGTGACTTGCCGCGAGCAGATACAGAGACAAGCTGAGTGTCTCGAGGCCGAGGAACAAAACGATGAGGTCGTTCGCCACGATCATCACCGATGCGCCGAGCGAAGCGGTCAGGTACAGCGCGTACATCTCAGGGCCTTCGTACTCTTCTCGGCGCAGATAACCGTCGGTCACGAGCGCCGTGAGCACCACCGAAACCAGGACTACGACGAGTGACAACACCGCGAAATGGTCGAAGGCGATCGAGTCAGAAATCGCTGAGGCCATACCGTCATCGGTGACACGACCCCACAGGATCACGAGGAAGACGAACGACACGACTGCCGTCACCACGGTGAGCGACGAATACAGACCCTTACGCCAGCGAGGAACAATTGCCCCGACAATCAACAACAGCGACGTCCCCGTAAGGAGCGTCAGCGCCCACCCGAGGTCGAGCCACGGGATCTCCGGACCGGCAAGCGTCTCGGCGAGCATCAGCCCTCTCCCTCTGAATGTTCGATCTCAGGTTGTGTGTAGTCACTTTGCTCCTCGACATGTTCGATGAGCTTCTTCACACTTGGCTCGATGCGCTCAAGCATCGGCTCCGGATAGAGACCAGTGAAGACGATGGCAGCGATGAACACGGCGAGCAATGCACCTTCTCGTGGCTTCAACTCGGCAAACGACGAGTTCGCTTCGTCTGGCTCTCCGTGGAACACGCGCTGGTAGGCCCACAGCAAATACAACGCCGCCAGGATCACCCCAGTTGCGGCGATGACGACCCACCAACGGGCAGTACCGAATGATCCGATGAGAATGAGGAACTCACCGACGAATCCGTTCAAACCCGGGACACCGATCGACGACAGCATCACCACCATGAACGCTGCGGCAAAAATAGGTGCGACCTGTTGCAGACCCTTCAATTCAGCGATGACACGAGTGTGGCGACGCTCATAGATCATGCCGACGAGCAAGAACAACGCACCCGTCGACACGCCGTGGTTGATCATCTGCATGACACCACCGGTGAGGGCTTGATCCGTGAATGCGAAGGTTCCGAGCACGATGAATCCGAGGTGCGCGACAGATGAATAGGCGACGAGACGCTTCAGGTCCGTCTGCATGGTCGCAGCGATTGCCCCGTAGATGATGCCGATGGTCGCAAGCGTGAGGAACAACGGACGTGCCCACACGGCAGCTTCTGGGAACAGATACAACCCGAAGCGTAAGAAACCGTATGTTCCCATCTTCAACAACACGCCTGCGAGGATGACCGAGCCACCGGTGGGAGCCTGCGTGTGCGCATCGGGCAACCACGTGTGCAGCGGGACCACTGGCACTTTGACAG
>SXWG01000137.1 GCA_005789925.1 Actinomycetota bacterium
CGCACTCCATGTGCGAGAAGTGATCTTCTTCGGCGGCTTCGACCAACTCAGCTCGTTCGCCAGAGATACCGGTAACGATTCCGGCGCCAACCAACGCAATCAACCCCACTGAACACAGTGTTCCGATGGCCCGACCACGGAGGCTGGGCTTGAGAGCGACAAGGAATCCGACGACGAGGACAAACGACGACACAATGATGAAGACGAAGGCACCGGCTGACTTCGAGATGTTCAACATGATGCGCGAGAACGAGATGGCGATGATTCCGACGACCACTGCGGCCCCGACAGGGAACTCGAGTGGATGCAACAAACGGCCTCGCAGCTGGCTGTTGAAATCCGAGTCGGCAGAGGCACGGCTGGCGTAGTCCTGGACGAGCCACTCGACACCACCGGCAGCGAGGGCGACGATTCCCAACACGAAGACGATCGGGTTCGTCGCGAGTCCGAACACGAGCATGACGACACCGACTGCAACGATGAACGGCCACACGGCAGCGGGTGCGGGTTGTGTCGCTGCGGAAGATGCTTCGTTCGGGGAGGACACGTTTGAGTCACGGGTGAATGACGTGAGTCCACCGAGCAACGCAGCGGCGGAGGCGAGCGAGCCGAGTGCGACTGCACCAATGTCATTCGGATTGACGAACACCATGTACAGAACCATCACGACGGTCGCGAGTGCCGTGATGCCGTAGAAGTACTTGGAACCTGTGGTGATCATCTCTCGCCTACTTCTGCACGTACACGACGAACCAGAGAGCCACGAAAATCGTGGTGAGCACATACCAATAGAGGGCGTGGGCGTTCACGACTTCCATATCGTCGTGTCGTCCACCAACTGAGCGGAACCATGCAACCGCAGTGAATGCCATTCCGACCACTACGAGAAGCAACATCGTCGCCGTGACGGCATAGAACATGGATTGGTACGCACCGTCGCGCACTCCGATGCCCATCTGTGAATACACCGCGATCTGTGCGTTGACGATTGCAGCACCAAGACCAAAGGTCACAAGCAATGCAAGTGAACGGTGTGAATCGTGACCACGCTTCGCGCTGTAACAAGCCCACTGTGCCATCAGCAAGAGAGCAAAGAACGTGACGAGCATCGTGTTCGCCGCAACTTCAGGAATCGTGATGTCCTTCGGCAGCCAATCTTTAATGATGTACAAACCGTCCGATGATTCGCGTGTCGGCGCAGCAGCACGGAAACGCAACCACGTTGACAACATGCCACCCATCAAAGTGACGGCTGCAACTGACAACACACCGGCAGCGACCATTGCTTGGCGCTTCGGTGCAGGTGCCGCAGCTGAGGGAAGAGCGAGAGTCATGCCGACACCCCCCTCGAATCGAGAACCGGTTCGGCAGAGCCGACCATTGCAAGTTCAGAGAAGTTGTTGTGCGGAGCAGGTGATGGCGTCGCCCATTCGAGTGTGTGCCCGTTCCACGGATCATCGCCTGCATGCTCACCAGATCGGAAATCCTTGACCGCTGCACCGATGAATGCGAGAAGTCCGAGGATGACAAGAGCGTGCCCGGCGGCAGATGCGCCGTTCCACAACGACACCGGTCCGTCGTAGTCGAATGACGCGACCGCACCATTGGGTTGGCCCTGAAAGCCTGCGATGTACTGCGGGAAGGCAGCGAGAACTGTTCCGAGAAGTACCAACGTGCCAGCTCCGAGAGCCTTCTTGTCGGCGATCTTTCGACCCCACAACTTGGGGCCCCAGAATGTGATCGCACCGAGACCTGCGAGCAATGTTCCATACGACACGTACACCGTCGCGCCTTCTTCGAGCACCGTGCCGGTGAGATCGGCGGCGTCGATGTTCAGAAGCGCGTTGCCGAGCATTCCGACGAGAATCATGCCGACCCCGAGGAAAGTGAGTGCGAACGCTGCATTCGGGCGGATCTTGCCCGACTTTGCGCCGAGAGCACCGAGCGCCAACACGACCAACACACCGAGCACCGGCAGCAGGTTGAACAACGCGAATGTGATGAGTGACTGGATCTTGTCTCCCACACTGCCCGTCCACAGCAGAACGTGCTGCGACTGAGTGACGGAACCCAGGACTGCAGTGGTCACAAGACCGATGCCTGCGAGGGTTGCGCCGCGCAACGGCTGACGTCCACCGGACACGACTGGTCCCATGTCGGCTAACGCACCAACGGCCATCACGACGAACACGAACGTGAGGGGCTGCGTGAGCGACCAACCAAGATGGTCGTTCACTGCGTAATTGCCACCGAATGCGACGCGTGCATACGTGTGGTCAACGTAGAGGTACGCGACGGTTCCGATGGCGACCGGCAATGATGCGACGATCGCAAAACCGCCTGCAAGAGCTGACCAACTGAACAACGGTGCGCGTTCGAGTGACATACCAGGTGCGCGTGCGGTGAGAACTGTGACGACTGCAGACGTGGCCGCTGCGACAAGGCCGGCCGCAGTGACAGCAAGGCCAAGGAGATACAGATCGACCATGTCGGCATTGCCACCAGCAGGTCCCCCGTTACCGAGAATGGAGATGATGACGGTGGCGACGCCTGTTATCCACAACCACAGACCGAGTTGCGCTAGGCGCGGGAACGAAATGGAACGTGCGCCAACTTGAAGCGGTGCCACTGCGATAGCGATACCGACGAACGTCGGAGCAAGTACGGCGTACACCAGCCCGAAACGAAAGACGGCTAGCAATTGAGGCGCAGCATCAGCATCAATGAGTGCAGTCGACGGCGTGATGCGTTCGATACCGAGGAGTGCGGCAATGACCGCAGTACCCAGCGCGAGCAACCATGACAGCGCAACAAACAGTCGACCGATCTTCTTGTGATCTGATGAGCTGACCCAATCGGCGATGCCGAGGAGTAACTGGGGCACCGCATCACGCTGTGAGGCACTGGTTGCCTGCGCGTGCGTCTCGATGGTTGTCATGTCGTGGTAGGTCTCCCGCACCCCTCAACCTTGGGGGACAAGGCAGGGGCACACAACGCTGATATTTCCGTGTTTCACACTATCCACACGGGCTTGGCGGGCCCGAACTCCCCTGCGAGCACGAGCGAACGAGGAGGTGACAGTCGTCGCTAGGCGACAAGCACGTCGACGGTCAGTGCGACGAACACCAATGACACATATGTGATGGAGAACGAAAAGAGTCGCATCGACGCACCATCTGACGGTCGGCGACCAAGTGCAATTGTGCCGGCGAGAAAACCAAGGCCGAGGACCGCTGCAGTGACGCCGTAGATCCATCCCAGGTCAGCGACAGGGACGAGTGCCAGCGAGGTGATGAAAATGGCCACGCAATAACGCGTCATTGATGCCACCACGTCGGCAGTCGAGACCACCGATGGCAGCATTGGCACGCCAGCAGCCCGGTAGTCGTCGGCGTGGCGAATGGCGAGGGCCCAGAAATGTGGTGGGGTCCACAAGAAGATGAGGAGAAAGAGAAGGGCGGCAGACCAACTGAGTGAATTGGTGACGGCAGCCCAGCCCACCAGCACCGGAACGGCACCTGCCGCGCCACCGATGACAATGTTTTGCTTGCTCGTTCGCTTCAGCCACAACGAGTACACAAATACGTAGAAGGCGGTGGCCGACACAGCGAGCACCGCAGACAAGAGGTTGGCACCGACCCACAACACCTCGAACGCGGCGACCTCGAGAGACAGCGCAAAAACCATCGCGTTGCGCGGTGAGATCAGACCGGTCACGAGCGGGCGGTTCTTCGTTCGCTCCATGAGCGCGTCGATATCACGGTCGATGTACATGTTGATGGCATTCGCCCCACCTGCTGCCAGCGACCCTCCGATGAGGGTGATCGCGATGAGGCTCCAGGACGGCCATGCACCTTCAGCCAACACCATCGTCGGGACGGTGGTGATGAGCAGCAGTTCGATGATGCGTGGCTTGGTGAGGGCGATGTACCCACCGATGACCGAGCGCGGAGCGCGCGACGGTGAATGTGCTCCGCCGATGCGAGACGGCACAACAGGGCGCACATTAAGGGACATCGGAACCTATGGTACGAGCGCAACTGCGATACGACCAATCGCAGGCAGACTATTCACGTGACCACACCCGTCATCACGAACCAACCGTCGGTCATCGAACCTGATGTCATAGAAGAGGGCAAAATCGACACCACGGTCGACCTCGACACCCCGTGGATCGTTCTCGTGTGGAATGACCCCATCAACCTCATGTCGTACGTCACATTCGTGTTTCAGAAATTGTTCGGTTATTCACTCGAGAAAGCGACCGAACTGATGCTCGATGTTCATGAGAAAGGTCGCGCTGTTGTCTCGACGGGCACGCGTGAGCGTGCAGAAGTCGACGTCTACCGACTTCATGAACATGGTCTTTGGGCGACCATGCAGCAAGACAAGTGAAAACGGTGCTTCCGTGGTGAGACGTCGACCACCTGGTCCTGTGACACGACGTGTCGATGGCACGTTCACCATCAACTTGAACAATGACGAACGTGCTGCGTTCATCAAGTTCTTCTCTGAATTCGATGAACTGATGAATGCCGACTCACGCGACGACAATCTCCGTCGTCTCTTTCCTGTCGCCTACC
>SXWG01000138.1 GCA_005789925.1 Actinomycetota bacterium
AGACTCAATTGAATTCATGCGGGGCAAAACCCTCGACGGTCGAGCGCATCATCTTGCGGTGTTGGGGATAATGGTCGCTCAAAGCTCTGTGGGCTGTGGTGGTCTCATCCCAAATGGCGACATCGCCCGGTGTCCATCTCCATCGGACAGAAAAATTCGGGTCGTCCAGTTTCGAGGTCAAGAAGGCGAGAAGTGCCTGCGCTTCATCGTCGTTCATGCCGAGAATCGAGGTCATATTGAGCGGAGAGAGGAACAATGCGCGCCGACCAGACACGGGGTGACGCTTCGCTAGTTTGTGAATTGCGCCTCGACCAAAGTTCTCCCGAATTGCATTGCCAACTTCCTCGCCAAAGAGGCGGGTGTTGACATCGATGAGTTGTTCGGTACCGCCGTGGTGCACCTCGAGGCTGTCGCAGAACTCTTTGAGTGGGGCGGACAATGAGTCGTAGATGGCAGCAGTGCTTGCCCACATGGTGTCACCGCCGTACGGAGGGATGATGAGGGACTGCAGAACGGCATATCGCGGAGGTGTGTGATACCAGGTGACGTCGGTGTGCCACGTGTCTGCATCGGGTGGTGACTGTTCGGTGTCTTCAATCACCGACACATTGGGTTCAGTGCGACCACGAAGGCGCGCCAATGGGTAGATGTCACCGCCACCGAGTTGAAGCGTGGCGGCGAGATGCTGCTCTTCAGTCAGTGGGTTGTCGCGAAAAAAGACGACACCATGCGCGTGCACTGCTTCGAGAAGTGTGTTGACGTCGGCGGCAGCCATGTCAGGGCCGAATGCGGCACCACTTGCTACTGCGCCAGTGTGAGTGGTGAGTGGTGCGAAGGTGAGTGCCACGGGTCGAGCGTAGTCGGCGACGTGCTTTGGTGAGTCGGACGAATCGTCGTGCGTCGCATCAGGAACGTTCGCTCGTTATCACGCCGCCGACAAGTGTGTCGCGGACGTCGATTGCGCGGATGTCGTCAGGTGCAACGGTCAGAGGGTCGTCGGCCAAGACAGTCATGTCAGCAAATTTGCCAACCTCGAGAGAGCCGATGAGGTGGTCGAGGTGCAAGAGGTAGGCGGCACCGAGAGTGGTTGCTTGGAGAGCGACCGAGGGGGAGATGGTCTCGTTTTCACCCAAGATTCGACCGCTCACGGTTCGACGATTGACCGCAGCCCACATGGTGTGCAATTGGCCTATCGGAGTCACCGATGCGTCGGAGTGCAAAGTGAAAGGTATGCCAAGCCGTGTCGCTGAGGCGGCGGGGTTGATTTGTGATGCCCGGTCAGGACCGAGAGTGATGTCGTAATGCTGGTCGCCCCAGAACCACAGATGGTTGCTGAAGAAATTGCAGCCGATGCCGAGATTGCGTGCTCGTCGGAGCTGCGCATGGGTGATGGTCTGAGCGTGTGTGATGGTGTGGCGGTGGTCGAACCATGAGTATTTTCCGAGCGCATATTCGACGGCATCGATGAACAACTCAGAAGCGATGTCGCCATTGCAGTGACAGTGAACTCCGATTCGCTCCGCAGTGAGACGTGCGACCATGTCGAAGGTTTCTTCCGGTGTCTGCAAGAGAAAGCTGTGTCCTTCACCAGTGATGTAGCCAGGCCACGACATCATCGCGGTGAAACCCTGAATGGATCCGTCGAGCATCATCTTCACAACCGGAATCTTGAACTTGTCACTTTCGTGCACACGCGATGTCTTGAGAGCCTCGAGCTGGTCCTCGATGCTCTTGCCTTGCGACCTCATCATCGGTGCACACGCAAGTCGAATGGGGAAATTTGGCGTGTTGACGATGTCGGCAACGACTGACGCATGCTCGGGTCGGAAGAGAAAAGGGCTTGCAAGGTCTGTCGCAGTGGTGACACCAGCGAGGCGTGCCGCTTGTCCGAAGTCAGTGATGCACTGTTCGCTTGCGAAGACTTTGCCGAGGTGTACGAACTCGTCGCGGGCAAGAGCGAGTGCCACTGTCTCACGCAGCTCACCGTTTGGTTCACCATCTGAACCGAAACCAACACCAGGAGTCGGATGCCCTGCTCGGATGTCGTACTTGGTCAGAAAGGCCGTATTGACCGTGGCGAGATGTCCACTCGCATGGAAGATGAAGATGGGTGTGGACATCGAAACTGAATCGAGGTGATGGCGGTTCAGCCGCTCACCTTCGAAATAAATGGGATCAAAGCCGGACGCAACGAAGAACGGAACATCTCTCGGCGCGGCAAGAAGCGTTCGGAGTCGTTCGAGAAAGTCAGGGATACTCGACACGCCAGATGCGATCGAACCGTCGGGCATTGTGCGGTCGAAACGACCGACATACGGCACCTGACCCCATTGGCCCTCCATAAGATGCGAATGAGCTTCCACGAAACCAGGAACGATGACGTCACGCTCAAAGCGCTTGTCGACATGGTCAATGCCCCAACGGGAGCACTCTTCGATTGTTCCGACGGAGAGCACGCGACCGTCACGGACTGCGATGGCGCGACCTGATGGGCGAGAAGGGTTCAATGTGTGCACGGCTCTCGCCGTGTAGATAATTCCCCCAGTCACCTCTCAAACACTACCGAGCGTGCTGGTGGCGACCCCTGTTGCTGTCGCGGCCACGGCTGTCGTCAGGACCGCTGCGGTCCGCACGACGGTCACTGTTACGAGCACCAGGGTGGCTATCGCTACGACCTTCGCTGCGACGGTCACTACGGCCATTGCTCGGTCCGTTGCGTCGTCCGCTCCAGCTGCTGCGACCGCGTGAGTCATCACGACCGCGAGACTCGTCGTTACGCGGTC
>SXWG01000139.1 GCA_005789925.1 Actinomycetota bacterium
CGGAGAGCGTGTCCTCGGGGCGATTCTTTTCGAGGGCACAATGGACCGCGACATCGAGGGAATGGGAAGCGCTCAAGTCCTCTGGGAAAAAAAGAAGGTCATTCCGTTCCTGAAGGTGGACAAAGGTCTGGCCGATGAGGTCAATGGCGCACAGGTGATGAAGCAGATGCCCGAGCTCGATCAGCTGTTGTCCAAAGCGGTGGCGAAGGGCATCTTCGGAACAAAGATGCGATCTGTCATCAAATTGGCTGACCGCAAAGGCATCGAAGCGGTCGTCGCGCAACAGTTCCAGGTGGGGAACCAAATTCTGAAGGCGGGACTCGTGCCAATCATCGAGCCTGAGGTCGACATTCACAGTCCGAACAAGGTCGAGGCAGAAGCCATCCTCAAAGAGTGCCTGCTTGCAGAACTCGCGCAGCAACCGGCGTCCGCGCCGATCATGTTGAAACTGACTCTTCCAGAAACCGACGGCTTCTACTCAGACCTCGTCGCACACGCGAGCGTCCTGCGCGTGGTCGCCCTCTCGGGTGGATATTCGCGTGTCGACGCGAATGCGCGACTGGGACGAAACAAGGGAATGATCGCCAGTTTCTCGCGAGCACTCACCGAGGGTCTGTCTGCCAAACAGTCAGAGGCGGAGTTCAACGCAGTTCTCGACGAATCAATCGAAAGCATCTTCCAAGCGTCGCTCACCTGATTCGCGCCAGATCGTCATCGATGACGTCAGGCATCGAGAGGACGCATGATGAGCCCGGTGCGAAGCTTCGGCGTGAAGAATGTCGACTTCGGTGGCATCAACTCACCGCTGTCCGCGACATGCCGGATCTGGTCGATGTTGACTGGTCGAATGAGCACGGCGGCTGCGCATCTGTCTGATCTCAGTGCCGTGAGTACGTCGTCGACACCGTGTTGGTATGCGACTGAATGAGGGGTGATCCTCAGAGCGTGCTCGAGGCGAGCGCTGTCGAGGTCCCGAACGCCCGTGAACTTTCCAGCAATCGGTGTGAGAAAAGTGCCGTGTCCGTGTTGGTCGACGAGGCAGAGTGCTCCTTTGTGTCTCATGTCGAGCAATGTCGACGCATTGACCTCTCCTGTATCGGTCAGGGTGAAATACTCGGCGAGCGATGCCGATAGGTCACAGAAGGAGACTTCTGAATACAGACGATGAATAGCTGCAATGCTGAGCTGTTCTTCGACAAGCTCGGCGACGTACGTCAGCGTCATGTCCGCGCCACGAGCACTTGTCGTTCCCACCGTCTCGTCCCGATATATGCGTGAGATGGCGTAGCGATGATGGCCGTCTGCGATGAGCACCGGTTGTTGCGACACACACTCGTTGATCGCCGCCTGACGACGCGGATCCTCGACGCGCTCAACGACGTGTAGCACTCCCTGTTCATCCACGCATCGACCCACTTCTGTGGCGGGTTCTTGTAGCAGTGTTGAGAGTCCGGAGCTGAGCGAAAGACACCACACGGGACTGAGATTCACGCGCGTGGCACGTGTGAGGTCGAGGCGGTCTGTCTTTGCCTTTGGTGTCGTCTGTTCGTGGGGCAGCACCGCACCTGCACCGACATCGACGACTTCAAGTGCGCCAAGTACGCCGACTGTCGATCGCGTGGTCAATGTCTCGTCCGTGAACGTCATGCGATAGATGTAGAAGGCGGGGCGCTCATCAACAATGAGAATTCGTCCCTCTAACCATTCCCGCAACTGCCGTGCAGCGAGGTCGTATCGTTCCGCACCATCGCGTTCGAGCGGATAGTCGATCCGCACGATGTTGTGTGCATCTTTCTGTGCATATTCCTCGCGAGTGGCCTCGTTGAACACGTCATACGGCGGCGATGAGACGCGACTGAGATCGGTTGAGTGAGAGGTGTCGTAACGAAGCCCGCGAAATGGTTCGAATCGTGGCATGTGTCAAGGGTGGCAGGTCGGGACGACTTGGACAAAGGTGGAGAGAGCCCTAGGTACGCTGAGAGACGATGCGTGCACGTCTCGATGTCGAAATGGTGCGTCGCGGGCTTGCCAGCAGCAGGGCTGAGGCAGCCGATCTCATCACAGCTGGCGCAGTGACCGTTGCAGGCGCCGTGGCCGACAAACCCTCTCGTCTTGTCGCACTAGGTGAACCTGTGAAAGTGGCTGGGCCGCGTCCTCGGTATGTCTCTCGCGGCGGCGAGAAGTTGCAGCGCGCCCTCGAACTGTGCGAGTTGTCGGTTCATGAACGATCGGTGCTCGACGCTGGATCCTCGACTGGTGGTTTCACCGACTGCGTCCTGCAGCACGGAGCAAAGAGAGTGGCAGGCTTTGATGTGGGGCGAGCACAGATGCACGAGCGACTGTTGAGCGACCCGCGAGTGTCGCAACGCGACGGCCACAATGTGCGCAACATCGAGTTGAGTGACCTGCCGTTTCCTTGCTCCTTGCTCGTTGCCGACGTCTCGTTCATCTCGCTCACCAAGGTGCTGCCCGCACTCCTAGCGGTCCTGACGGGTGAGCCCGATCATGACACCCCTGAGGCGATCGTGTTGGTGAAGCCACAGTTCGAAGCTGGGCGCCAGGAAGTCTCCAGAGGGCGCGGTGTCATCACTGACCCCCGAATCTGGGACGAAGCCTGCGCCGCCGTGTCAGAGTGCTTCAGCACACACGGGTATGAGGTGCGCGAAGTGGTGCAGTCTCCGATCAAAGGCGGTGACGGAAATGTCGAATATCTCATGCATGCACGTCTCTCCGCAGTGGGGCAGACTTCTCCCATGACCTCCAGAGAACACGGGTCCGATTCGTGACTGTCCTCGGAGTCGCATTTCATCGCTTTCGTGACGATGCGATCGCCTCGGTCGATGCCGTCGCGATGTGGGCGTCAGCGAACAATGTGCGTGTCGTGGTGCACGTCGACGACGTCGATGCCTTACGCGAACGTGTGGCGCACATGCCCGAGTCCGTCGAGAGTTTTGCCGAAGTCGATGTGGTGGTGTCCCTCGGGGGAGACGGCACCATGTTGCGGACTGTCAGGTCATTGGCAGGACGTCCGACGCCGATTATCGGTGTCAACATCGGAACTCGCGGATATCTCACACGGATCGAACCACACGACATCGCGGAAGTCCTGAAGTGTTTCGTTCACGGCAAACAAGGTGTCGACTACACGTTCGACGATCGCATGATGCTCGGGGCGTCCGTCGAGGTGGCGACGCCAGAAGGTGAATCCGCATGGTTGGCGCTCAACGAGGTCGTGTTCGAGAAGTCCGAGTCCGGCCACACGGTTCGTCTCGATGTTGCAATCGACGGGGTCGACTTCGCGACGTACACCGCAGACGGGCTGATCGTTGCGACCCCGACCGGATCGACTGCCTACGCATTGTCTGCGCGCGGTCCTGTGATGTCTCCTCGACTTCGTGCGGTCTTGCTGACGCCAGTGTCGCCACACATGGTGTTCGATCGCTCGCTCGTCCTTGATCCCGCAGAAGACGTCGTCGTCACTGTCGGCGGATATCGACCTGTCGAAGTCTCCGTCGACGGACACCGCTGTCTCGAATTGGAGGTCGGACAGTCCATGCGGGTGTCTGCGTCGCATCAGGTGGCGCGACTTGTGCGTTTCGAAGACCGTCGCTTCCATCAGATTCTGCGCCAGAAGTTCGGGCTGGTCGAATAATCCATGTTGGTCGAGTTGCACATCCAAAATCTCGGGGTCATCGAGCGACTTGACCTGCAGTTCGGTGCCGGTTTCACAGCGTTCACAGGTGAGACCGGAGCGGGCAAGACCATGTTGGTGGAGGCGATGTCGTTGCTCGTCGGTGAGCGAGCAGACGGATCGGTGGTGCGTCCCGGCATGGATGAAGCTCGCGTGGACGGCCGTTTCGTCGTTGCGGGTTCAGATGGAGACGAAGAAGTAATCCTTAGCCGCGTGATTCCGGCTGATGGTCGTAGCCGCGCATACGTCGACGGTCGTCTCGCGACCGTCGCGCAACTGCAAGAGATCGGCTCGCGCATCGTCGACATCCACGGACAACATGCCCATCAGCGTCTGTTGACTGCGGCGACACAGCGCGCTGCACTTGACCAGTTCGGAAAG
>SXWG01000140.1 GCA_005789925.1 Actinomycetota bacterium
CACCGTCAGGTCAAATTGTCGCCCAGGCACTGACGACGGGCGACGAACTCATCGTGGCTGGATGCGACCTCGACTGGTGCAAGCGCTACAAAGAGACGCTCTTTGATTTCGACAAGTACCGGCGCCCAGAGCTGTATCAGCGACACGTCTCACAGCGTGGCATCAAGTGGGACGGAAATCCGAAGGTCAGACCGTGACACTTCTCGCGTCGAACCAGACAGAAGGTCTCGTCTGCTCGCATCACCACCTGTATTCCTCGTTGGCGCGCGGAATGCCAGCACCACCGTCTGTTCCCACGAACTTTCGGACCATCCTCGAGAACATCTGGTGGCGCCTCGATGCCGCTCTCGATCTTGACTCGATCTACTGGTCGGCGGCATTGGGCGCATTGGAAGCAGTTCGCTCCGGATGCACCACCACCATCGACCATCACGAGAGCCCAATGGCCATCGAAGGTTCGCTTGACGCGATCGCGCGTGCATGCGATGACGTCGGTGTACGCCACGTGTTGGCATATGGCGTCACCGACAGATGGAATGACGGCGTATTGACCGACTCCCCGACGCGCATGTCAGACGGTGCTCGTCGCGGTCTCGTCGAGACGGAGCGGTACATCTCTTCTGGTGGACGAGCAATGGTCGGCGTGCACGCGTCATTCACGTGCTCTGACGAGACTCTCGAAGCCGCTGCAGATCTCGCGCGGCGTCTCGCAGTCGGCGTTCACATCCACGTGGCAGAGGGACCAGATGACAAATTGGCAGCACAGCGCTTGGCCCATCTCGCAGACGACTCGTGGCTTCTCGTTCATTGCGTCTATTTGTCAGACGAACTTCCCGGCACGATCGTGCACAACCCTCGATCGAACATGAATAACGCTGTCGGGTATGCGCATCCGACACGTTTCCCCAATCGCGTGGTGCTCGGAACCGACGGCATCGGCGCGGACATGTTCGAAGAGGCTCGTATCGCATACGCACGTCTTCGAGAACACGACGTGACTGCGACCCCAGACACCGTGTGGCAGTGGCTCGAGAACAGCTACGCACTTGCTCCGGAGTCACGTAATGACGTTGTGTCTTGGACGTACGACCACATGCACGAACCGTGGCGTTTGGCGTTCACTCCGGGCGTGACGCCCACCGACGTCGTCATTGATGGCCGTGCCGTCATCAAAGAGGGTCGTGTGACGACCGTCGACGTCGACGAAGTTCGGGCAAAGGCATTCGAATCAGGTGTCCGCTTGCACAAGAAGTTGGAATCATGAGCGTGTACACACCACAGACAATCGAGGAAGCAGTCGAACTACTCGCAACTCACCCCGACGCGATGCTTCTGTCTGGTGGTACAGACTTCATGGTCGAGGTGAACTTCAACCATCGCAAGCCGACAGAGGTCGTGTCCACAAAGGCGATCAACGAGCTGAAGGTGTGGGACGTCGACCACAGTTCACACACCGTGTTCATCGGAGCCGGAGTCACCTACTCGACGATCGAGGCCACCGAGATTGCCGAAGTCGTACCGGCCCTCGCCGAAGCTTCACGTACCGTCGGTTCTCCTCAGATCCGTGCTGCAGGCACTCTCGGCGGCAACCTCGGTACGTGCTCACCCGCAGGAGACACATTGCCTGTCTTGGCCGCACTCGAAGCAAGGATCGTCATCGCGTCTCCCGGGTCACACCGAGAAGTGGCGTTCGCCGACTTCATGGTTGGAGCAAAGAAGAACTCACTTCGCTCAGGCGAGATGGTCGTCGGCGTGTCTCTGCCCATTGTGCGCGGATGGCAGGGCTACGCCAAGGTCGGTGTGCGCAATGCAATGGTCATCTCCATTGCCTCGGCATGCCTCGTGCGAGACGACGTCGACGATTCCGTCAAGGTCGCCCTTGGTTCCGTCGGCCCAACGATCATCAGGGCCCACGATGCAGAGGCGTGGTGGAAGGATCAAACAGTAC
Organism: Actinomycetota bacterium; assembly: GCA_005789925.1. Classification (GTDB taxonomy): domain Bacteria; phylum Actinomycetota; class Acidimicrobiia; order Acidimicrobiales; family Ilumatobacteraceae; genus UBA2093. The sequence goes on from SXWG01000140.1 coordinate 1,949, forward strand.
CGCGATCAAAAGAGATGTTCGCTGAATTTGGTGCGCGCTGCGCACTCGAAGCAAAGCCGATCACCGATCACCGATCCACAGCCGACTATCGACGTCATGCGGTCAAGGTGTTGTGCGCACGACTTGCAGCAAGGAGCAGTTCACGATGAGTGAGAACCAGATTTACACACTCACCATCAATGGTGCCGAGCGTGAAGTTCGCGACTCGTGGGTCGGTGAGAGTTTGCTGTACGTACTGCGCGAGCGACTCGGCTTGCCGGGAGCAAAAGGAGCATGCGAGCAGGGTGAATGCGGCAGTTGCACGGTCATGGTCGACGGATCGGCCGTCTGCAGTTGCTTGGTTCTCGCCGCGAGTGCCGTTAGCTCAGACATCGTCACTGTCGAAGGTCTCTCCCCTGACGGGTCGCTCACCGACGTGCAAGAGTCGTTCATCCAACACGGCGCCGTGCAGTGTGGATTCTGCACCCCCGGTCTGATCGTCGCGATCCACAACTTGCTGGACGAGAACCCTTCACCGAGCGAGCTTCAAGTGAAGGAAGCGATCTCGGGCAACATCTGTCGATGCACCGGATACGGCCGTATTTTTGCTGCAGTACAAGACGTCATCGCCACTAGGAGCGCTTGACCGTGAACACCTCCACTTCCACCAGAACCCGCCGCGATGTGCTCGGAACCAACGCTCTTCGACCAGACGGTGCAGCCAAGGTGAAGGGTGAGTTCTCTTTCTCGTCAGATTTCTGGTCAGACGGCATGTTGTGGGGGGCCACCCTTCGTTCCCCACACCCGTATGCACGTATCGTCAGCATCGACACGACGGCGGCCTATGCCATCGACGGAGTGCGGTGTGTGTTGACAGCAGATGACGTACCGGGCGTCCTCACATACGGCCTCATCGACCAAGATCAACCAGTCTTTGCCCACGACTTCGTTCGATACATGGGCGAGCCAGTCGCTGCTGTCGCAGCCGACCATCCGGAAACATGCCGTCGAGCACTCGCTGCGATCGTTGTGTATTACGAAGTACTCGAACCACTCACAGACCCCGAGCAATCACTCGATACGACAGTGCCCGCCATTCATCCGAACGGCAACGTCTTTCGACATCAGCGCATCGTGCACGGTGACACTTCGGTCGAAGGAGACGTCATCGTCGAGGGTGACTACGAGATCGGAATGCAAGACCAGGCGTTTCTCGGGCTTGAAGCTGCGATGGCCATTCCCGACGCAGACGGCGGTGGAGTCGAACTTCACATCGCGACACAGTGGCTTCACGAGGACCAAAAACAAATTGCTGCGTGTCTTGGTCTCCCGATCGAGCGAGTTCGCCTCGTACTCGGCGGCGTGGGCGGTGCCTTCGGTGCGAGAGAGGACATCAGCCTGCAGGTGCACAGTTGTTTGTTGGCACTCGCGACGAAGCGCCCCATCAAGATGCAGTACAGCCGCGAAGAGAGTTTCTTCGGTCACGTCCATCGACATCCTGCGCGTGTTCACATACGCCATCACGCCACATCAGAGGGCATCATCGTCAAGATCGAGGCGCGAATGGTCTTCGACGGTGGCGCGTACGCCTCGACATCGTCAGCCGTGTTGATCAACGGCATCACCCACATTCAGGGTCCATACCGCTGCCCGAGTGCCATCGTCGACGGGTTCGCAGTACGCACCAACAATCCCACCTGCGGTGCAATGCGTGGTTTCGGAGTGGTCCAAGCCTGTTATGCCCACGAGTCTCAGATGGACCGGCTGGCGGAAGCCTGCGGTCTGTCACACGTCGAGATTCGGCTTCGAAACGCGATGACCACCGGCGACACACTCATCACCGGTCAACCTGTCGAAAGCGTGGCACCAGTCGAACGATGCATTCGCGAGACAGATGCATTGCCTTTGCCACCTCCCCTACCCACGACACCAGACGCACTTCAGCTTCCAGGTGGCACTGGCCTCACGTCGCGCGCAGAGAACATCAGACGCGGAATCGGCTGGGGTGTCTC
>SXWG01000141.1 GCA_005789925.1 Actinomycetota bacterium
CGTAACTACCGACGTGAAGTAAACGTGATGCCGCAGTGGGCCGGCAGTTGCTGGTACGAAGTGCGCTATCTCGACCCCACCAACGACTTCTCCTTCGTCGATTCAGATGTCGAGAAGTACTGGATGGGCCCGAGCGAGCAAGGACACACCGGTGGTGTCGACTTATACGTCGGCGGTGTCGAACATGCCGTGCTGCACCTTTTGTATTCGCGCTTCTGGCACAAGGTGCTCTTCGACCTCGGCCACGTGTCGAGCGAAGAGCCATTCCATCGCTTGTTCAACCAGGGCTACATCCAGGCGTATGCGTACCGCGATGTCCGCGGGCAGGCTGTCCCGGCCAACGAAGTCGTCGAGGCGAACGGCGCGTACACCTGGAATGGCGAAGCGGTCACACGTGAATACGGAAAGATGGGAAAGAGCCTGAAGAACATCGTCACTCCCGACGAGATGTACGACGAATACGGTGCCGACACCTTCCGCTTGTATGAAATGGCGATGGGGCCACTCGAAGTTTCTCGACCGTGGAACACGCGAGACGTCGTCGGCATGCAGCGCTTCCTTCAACGTTTTTGGCGCAACGCTGTCGATGAATACAGCGGAGCCTCGAAAGTGGAAGACGTCGAAGCTCCTGATGAATTGATGCGCCACCTTCACAAGTGCATCGCTGGCGTGGACTCGGACATGGACGGTCTCAAGTTCAACACCGCCATCTCGAAACTCATCGAATTGAACAACGAGCTCACTCAGTGGATCAACAAGGGAAATGCTGCACCGCGCAGCATCGTCGAACCGATGGTGCAGATGGTCGCTCCCCTGTGCCCACACTTCGGTGAAGAGTTGTGGCAGCGACTCGGCCACACCGACTCCATCACGTTCGTGCCGTTCCCCGTGGCCGACCCTGCTCTGCTCATCAGCGACACCATCGAGCTGCCTGTGCAGATCAACGGAAAAGTACGGTCACGAGTGATTGTCGACGCGTCTGCAAGTGAACAACAGGTGATCGACACGGTGATGGGTGATGAAAAAGTGCGCACTGCGACCGACGGGAAACAGATACTGAAGACCATCGTTATTCCTGGGCGTATGGTGAACCTCGTCATCAAGTGACGACAACGTCAACAGGAGGCGCCATGACCGTCGAAGTACCGCTCGTCAGCAAGAAGCACAAGGTCATCGCTCTCGTCGCTCATGACAACATGAAGGACGAACTTCTCGAGTGGACCGACTCACACAAACACGAGCTGCGCAACCACACGCTCATCGGCACCGGCACAACGGGCCGATTGGTCAACGAACGCACCGGGCTTGAGGTCGAACGTCTGCGCAGTGGGCCGCTCGGTGGCGACCAGCAAATCGGAGCACGCATCTCAGACGGTGATGTCGACGTGTTGCTGTTCTTCTGGGACCCTCTCGAACCGCAGCCCCATGACCCAGACATCAAGGCCCTGCTGCGCATCGCCGTGGTGTGGAACATTCCCGTGGCTTGCAATCGCGCCACCGCCGACTTCATCATGACCTCGCCACTCATCAGCGACGAGTTTGTGCGTTACGTACCCAGTCACGAACGCTGAACGGTTCCTGTTGCCGCCGCGGCGGCTACTTTCGCTGACATGACGAGTGCTTTCGAACAGTTCTGGCAGCGGGTCGATGCAGCTGTGCGTCGCACGGACGAATACGACTTACCTGCAAACGTGACAGCAGAGGGCAAGCGTTATGCACTGCAGCTTGCCAAGTTGGCGCTCGACATACACGTGGACAACCAAGACCCTGTGCGACCGCTCATCACCGAGATGATCGGTCCGACAATCAAGTGGGGATGGGACAACCCCTACACCACGTACCACTACGCGCCACTCGACGGCGCCACGACATATCGCTTCACTGGCGCTCGCAATGAATCCATCTACCTCGGTGTCACCATCTACGGCGAAGGTAACGAACGTGGTGGCGATATGCCGAAATTCGTCCTTGGATCCTTCAACGACAACGACATGACCATCGGTGCTGACGGCACCTTCGAGATTCGACTCGACCCCAACGTCACGACCCCGTCGCCAGGTGTCATCCCGCTGCCACCCGGATCGACATCGATGAGCGTGCGGCAGTACTTCTCGTCGCCGAACACTCAAACGGCGGCACTCGTTAAACCCCAAGCGACTCCGCCGGCTGGGCCGCCACCACTTCTCACCGAATCGGCGCTGATCGAACGCATCGAAGCAGCGAGTCGATTCTTCGACGGCATGTGGGGCATGTCAGATGCGGTCGTCAGCCGCATCACCAAGGCACCGGCCAACGAGTTTCACCCACCGTTGCCTGGCGGCACGGACATGCAAGGCAAGCCGAGTGGATACATGTATCCGACTGTCGACAACCTCTATGTGTTCGGCAACTACGAAGTGCAAGACGACGAGATACTCATCGTCGAGGTGACACCACCACCGTGTCGTTATTGGTCGTTCTACTTGGGGACGGTGTTCCAACAGAGCCACCCCTACGGGTCTGACTTTGGTCTCTACATTCGCGACAACGCGACGCACGGTGCCGACGGATCGGTTCACTTCCACATCAGCAAAGAAAACCCCGGCGTCGACAACTGGCTGGGAACAGCGGGGCACGTGCGCGGGATGATGGCGATGCGGTTCTTGCTCGCAGAAGTCGATTCACCGCCGGTACCGACGTGCCGCCTCGTGAAACTCTCCGACTTCACATCACAACAGTGAGAGTGGAGCTGAGGGGAATTGAACCCCTGACCTCTTGCATTCCATGCAAGCGCTCTGCCAACTGAGCTACAGCCCCGAAACTGAAATCCCCACGATAGCGGTCGGACCTAGACCTGCCACGAAATCTGTTGCACATCCTTGTAGAGGCGTTCGATCTCGTAGAAGCGACGCGTCTCATCGGCGAACACATGGGCCACGACATCGCCATAGTCGATGAGCACCCATTGTTGCTCCCCTGCACCCTCCGAGCGCAGCGGCGATCGACCGGTGAGGTCACGAACTGCGGTCAACACCGAATCTGCGAGCGCCTTCACCTGACGCTTGTTCGATGCACTTGCGATCACGAAGAACTCGGTGATGGCGAGCACGTCGCCGACAGGAAGCACGACGACGTCTGTCGCCAACTTCTCGTCGAGTGCTTGTGCTGCGAGCACAGCGAGATCCCGAGACGTGATGTCCGGGTCGACCGGTAGTTGAGCTTCCATATGTGTCGTGACCTCTCGTGTCAGTCCGGAACGGTTGTCGAAGTGGTCGTTGTCGGGGTCGCTTGACCCTCAGGAGTGTTCAGATACGTGCGGAAGTCCTCACCGAGCACCAGACGCACGTCGATTCCTTCGACGCGATCTCTCGGCTCACGCAAGACGACCGGTCCGAAGTACGCGTCATA
>SXWG01000008.1 GCA_005789925.1 Actinomycetota bacterium
CGATATCCCGAGACGGCGCACCTCGAACTTGAGGACATCAATCCGGGCGATCACGTCCGCGGAAACGAGAGCTCTGACAGCCAACGCTCGACGTGATCAGCGATGACGTCGTCGACCCCTTTCAAATCATGACGCTTGTTCTCGATCCACTCCATCGTGCGCGGCCCCTTCACACGACGAGCCGCCGCCCGTAACTGCACTGGGGTGAAGAACTGATCGCGAGTACCGCTCACGAACAATGTGGGCACATGCACCCGCCCGAGATGTGCTGCGCGCCCCGCATCGACTTTCCCTGGTGGGTTGAGCGGATACGAGATGAGTATCAGCCCACCGACGTCGAGCGGATCGTCTGAGTCAGCAACGACCATCGAACACATCCGCCCTCCCATCGAACGACCACCGATGACGATGGTCGAAGTCGGCACCTTCCACCGTTTAGCCACGCGCGCGACCTCGTCGCGCACACAATCCATCAACACATGTGCTCGGTCCGGCGCCCGCCGACCGGCGCGCCGATACGGAAAGTCAATGCGCGCTACGCGCATCGGCTTCAGGCGTTTTTCCAGCAACACAAGTGACGAATGGTTCCGATCTGCGCCAGCGCCAGGAAACAGAACCACGCCTCCGACGCCTCGTTGGCCACTTGCCACTTACAAGGCCTCCAGCAACACCCGACGTGCCTCTGTGAGGTCACGAATGGCAACGCTCGCATTGTCTTCGTTCCCGCCGTGATCGGGGTGGGCCACGCGAAGACTCTCGCGATATTTCGCCATGACGTCTTTCTTGGTGACTTTCACCGTGCCACTCGGAAAACCGAGCGTCACGAGTGCCCATGCCCGCGGATCGGCGACCGCACTTATCGACGATGCATGGCCACCCATCAGATATGCGACGAACGACGACCCGAGAGGGCCACGCCACGACATTGCTTTACGCATGAGACGAGCCAACTCACGACGCGTGTTCACCTCTAGTCGCTCGAGCACGTAGATCGAGCCGAGGACTTGCTGTAGCGGTGTGCCACCGGTGCCGAACTCGAATGTGATGGAGTCTCCTTCGCCTGACAGGCGATGAACACTCACGGCGAGTCCGTGGCGGTCGGCTTGGAAGCGATGTCGAAGTCGCGGCTGTACGACACGGTGTCCACGCTCGACTTCGTTCAACAAGCGATGGATGTCTGCGACGAGATCATCGTCGACTTCGCGCACGTGAACACTGAGAACTGCTGCCAACAAGACACCACCGAACCCCGGGACAGGATCGACCGGAAGATTCATGAGACCTAGTGCGAGACGTCGCGTGGGCGCAATGGGCCGCGAATGCCACACCTCGAACTCGGCCAAAATCACAAGTCGAAACTACCGAGGCTCTGGTTCGGTCGCGAGACCGAGCCCGCATTCAGCGAGGAATTCACTCGTCACCACGTACTCGTGGTCGATCGCCTCCGGATGAGAAAATCCGTGTCCTTCGCCGCTCATGACTTCGAGTCGGATCGCGCCACCGGCGTGCTCGACCGCATCGTGCAACGCGAGCGATTGCGTGAGCGGAACGACAGTGTCTTTGTTCCCATGGAACACGAGCAGTGGAACGTCGGTCAACGATGACGCATTGTTCAACGGAGACCGCTCACGAAGGATCGCATCGACTGCAGAGCCGGCACCGACGAGCGCGGGCACGTGGTGGGTCTCGAAGGGGTCTTCGCCATTCGCAAGTGCGACAAGGTCGACGACCGGATAGCTCACGACTGCAGCAGCGGCGACACCACGACGCCGCACCAACATTGACAGCACGGTCAATCCCCCGGCACTACCGCCCATGAGGACTGTGCGACTGGGTGAGTACTCGTCGCGAGACCACAAATCATCAAGGACCGAGAGTCCGTCGTCGGCGTCACGAACACCCCATCCGCCGTTTAACGCATCGAGAAACGAGCGCCCATGGCCGGAACTACCTCGATGATCGACGACCGCGATGTCACATCCACGCGATAGCCAGTACGACAGCCGCGGTCGGAATGTGACCTGCCACTGATCATTTGGCCCGCCATGAATCCAACAGATGAGAACTCCGCGACTTCTCGGGGATTTGTACAACCGAAACGGAATCTCCCCTTCTTCCCCCGCACATCGATGCACCGTCGGTTCGACCAGCCACGACGACACGTCGGCATGACGCCAGCGAACACCATCCGGGTCACACAACACTGACCGCTTCGGTGACCACAGATCAGACACGTCATACGACACCATCTGCTGGGGCGTCTTCGCACCACTGCGCAATGCGACAATTGAGTGGCCAATCCAGCTGACACATCCATGAACCCCGTTGCCGAGTCGTGTGATGGCACCGCTCGAGAGATCCACGACGTTCAGTGAACCAAAGCCATCCTCGTTCCTGGTGAACGCGATGTGACTGGCGATGTCGTTGAATGCCCACGTTCTCGCACCTGGACCCCACGAGGTGGACGCATGTTCGGACTGTTCGTCCATCATGAACACCACGCGACCACCTGTGTCCATGACTCTCACATTTGAATATCCGCCCACGTCTGACACCATGCAAAGCAGTCGTCCGTCAGCACTTGCTCGTGCTTGCTGATGGCTCACGCCCCCAGCGGAGGAAATTGTTCGACGACGCGCGTCGATGATGTCACTGTGTGTCCAAGGCATGTCGGGGCGGTTCCACGCAGTGAATGTCGGCTCGTTCTGCCACCACGTCACGTCGAACACGAAGTCGCTGTGGTCGTAGATGCACCGCGCATCGATGCCGTTGGCATCACACCGCCACAGTTCCCGCCAACCGGCAACGATGATGAACGATGCACCGTCCGGCGACCACGCAGGACTCGACCATGATTTTCCATCTGGCACAGGTATGTCGACGACAGCTCTGACGTGAAGAGATTCATCAACAGTGACGATCACCGGCAGCGATCGACGAGTGATGACCACGCACTTGTCCCCCGTCGCATTCCACGAGTGAACACCGCCCGATAGTTCATACCCAGTTGTCGGCTCAGGGTCGACCAGTAGTTCATGCTCGGACGAACCGTCGATTGACCATGCCCGCAGCACGTTTCGGCGCGTACCTCGATCGGTCCCCTCAAGACCGGCAGGAGAGGTCAGAATCGCGGTTGCCCACGTACCGTTCGGATGGATCAGTGCATCAGTGACCTGGGCACCTTTTTGCACGAACGAACGAGGTATCGGCAACACATCGGCAGGCTAGTTGCGGCACTACGGTTCTAGTCATGACGACAGAGCGCCCCGACCGCAACCTTGCCCTCGAATTGGTCCGAGTCACCGAGTCAGCCGCAATGGCTGCGTCTCGTTGGGTCGGTCGTGGGGACAAAAACGGGGCCGACGGCGCGGCCGTCGATGCCATGCGCACAGTGCTCACCACTGTCCCGATGACAGGAAGTGTCGTCATCGGTGAAGGCGAAAAAGATGATGCACCGATGTTGTTCAACGGTGAGATCGTCGGTGATGGCTCGAAGCCTGACACCGACGTCGCAGTCGACCCGATTGACGGCACCACTCTCACGTCGCTTGGTCGTGGCAACGCCCTCGCGGTCATTGCGGTCAGCGAACGAGGCACGATGTTCAACCCTGGTCCCTGCATGTACATGGAGAAGATCGCCGTCGGACCCGGCGCAGTCGGTCATATTGATGTCACGGCGTCTCCCACGCAGAACTTGAAGTGGGTCGCAAAAGCGAAAGGTGAGAGCGTCCGTGACCTGACAGTCATGATCCTCGACCGTGACCGCCACAAGGACCTCATCGCCGAGGTACGCAGCACCGGCGCACGCATCAAACTCATCAGTGATGGCGACATCTTCGCCGCAATTGCCACCGCTTGGCCCGATGCAGGCGTCGACATCTTAATCGGAATCGGTGGAACTCCCGAAGGTGTGACCGCAGCGGCGGCGTTGAAGTGCATGGGTGGTGAAATTCAAGGCCGCCTCTGGCCACGCAACGAGGAGGAACGCAACGAGGCCATCTCTATGGGTTACGACTTGAGCAAGGTTCTCACCACTGACGACTTGGTGCAAGGAGACAACTGTTTCTTCGCAGCGACCGGCGTGACCGACGGCGAATTACTGAAAGGCGTGCGCTTTACTCCCGGAGTGGTCCACACTCAGAGCCTTGTCATGCGTTCGCGTAGTGGAACAGTGCGCTTGATTGATGCCCATCACAGGCTCGACAAATTGGGGCAGTTCTCCGCCGTCAGCTACGACTAATCGAAGTTTCGTCGGCGCGTCAGTGAGATGCGCCAAGTCCACCGGTGGCGGACAGTCGCGCATGCGCGCGACGCAGTGCTGCTTCACCCTCAGCAGAGTGTTCAGTGCGAAGTTGTTCTTCTGCGCGACGCTTTGCTTCCTCGGCCCGCGTGACATCGATGTCTTGGGCGAGTTCGGCTGCGTCACTGAGAATCGACACATGGTCGGGTCCAACTTCGACGAAACCTAGGTGCACGGCGATGTCTTGCACCGTGCCATCGGTCAGGTACACGCGCGCGTGGTTCTCGCTGACAGCACCGAGAAACGGTGCATGTCCGGGCAAGAACGCGATCTCACCGCCACCGAGGGTGCGGGTGATGACTTGCCGAGCATCGCCAGAGAAGAGAACTTTCTCGGGCGAGACGACTTCCACGCGCAAGTGACCTGACGCGTCGGCCATTATGCATTCTCCTCGAGAGCCTTGGCCTTGGCGAGAACTTGCTCGACGTTGCCGACGTTCAAGAACGCCTGCTCCGGCACGTCGTCAAGGTCACCACGAATGAGCGCCTCAAACGATTCGACGGTCTCTGCCACTGGTACGTATTCACCGGAGACACCAGTGAAGACTTCAGCCACGTAGAACGGCTGACTGAGGAAGCGCTGCACTTTGCGTGCACGAGCGACCGTCAGACGATCTTCTTCTGACAATTCGTCGAGACCAAGAATCGCGATGATGTCTTGTAGTTCCTTGTAGCGCTGCAGAATTTCCTGCACGCGACGAGCCACTCCGTAGTGACGGTCTCCGACGGTCTCTGGGGTGAGAATCGACGACGTCGATGCCAAC
>SXWG01000142.1 GCA_005789925.1 Actinomycetota bacterium
AGGGGTGACATCCATTTCAGCCATGACCGAACTTGTGATCGTCGCGCATAAAGTGCTGCCAACATCGCAGCTACGAGCGCTGTCACTGAGAGGGCCACGGGCCATGCCCCAAATTGGACGTCACGCAACAACAAGTTGACAAAGCCCCAGAGCCCGAGGAACACGAGAGCGTGATGTGCCCCAGTTTGCAAGGTCGGACGAACGAGGGACACCGTTATCTCGATCAACCACATCACAAGAGGTGGACCGAACACGACGATTGCCATAAACCAGAGAACCATCAGGCCCTGCATGTCTGCCGCTGCAAACATCGCCAGATTGCCGCCATATAGCTGCAAGAGAGGCTGAGCAAGAGCAGCGGTGAGAATCGTGACATACACGAGCGCGTGGGAGACGCTCTGTCGAAGAACCGTCCTGCGGCCCATGATCAACTCTTCCGAGTGGCGTGAAAGATAGTGCGGGTGCCACCCGAGAGCAGCATCTTCGAGCGAACATCGAATCGTTCGTTCAACAAGCGCTCGAAGTCAGAGAGCGTGAAGTCAGAGTGGATGCCGTCACGCTTGTTCAGCAGAAGGCGCTTCACCATCGGGTCGTCTGCATGCGGGAACTCGATGACGATTTCAGGAGTCAGATCTCGAAGCAAGTCGAGTTGCGCAGCGACGGGAATGTTGAACGTGATGGCGACGTGGTGAATGACCGCAAGGAACAGCACGACATCGGGGTTTCCACGGTCGAAGATGCCTGGCCGTTCGATTCCACGCCAACCGATTCCGCCACCTGAGTCGGATAGGTCGACATACAACGGCAGGATCGAGTTGTTTTTCTCGTTGCGCAACGACTGATACAGCCGATCGACAACGAGTGGGTCGGCATCCATGGCGACGACGTAGTCTGAATGCGCCGATGCGATGCGACTGAAGCGACCATCGTTGCAGCCGACGTCCCACACGTGGCGACGACGAGTCGATGCGACCGCGTCACGGACAAAACGCTCTTTCTCGTCGAGACTGCTCTCGATGTAGTGGGCCCGCTCGGAATATTCGGACCAGGTCGACTGCTTGTCATGGAGAGACAATCCGCTCACCAATTTCTCGAGTTTCTTCAACGTGGCATCAAGAACTGCCGTGCTCATGCCGGCTTTGGCGCTCTGCTTCTTGACGTCGACTTTCGTGTCAGCGAACTTATTCTGCGCGGCAGCATGCAGAACCACGTGAATGAGACGACCCTTGCGTGGTCGCAGCAGTTTCATTGGAAGCAACTTGCGCATGCTGTCGGGGCTGACGCCGTTCACGGCCCCACGTAGAAACGGCTGGAACTGCACTCCGAGATAACTCTGCAGCATGAGGGGGTACAGGAACATCTCACAGAACTGCTTGTAGCCATACCAGGGGTCAGTTGACTTTCGGACTTCAAATGATCCGGCGTCGATGAACACTGGACGCGAACCCACGAATTGCACGTTGTACGGAGTCGCGTCTTTCACTCCGACACCGTCGGCCAAGGCTGCGCGCGTGAGACGCAAGTGCGAGAGAGAGGCGTCTTTCAACCTGTTGAAGGACCACACGTACGGATAAGAGATGAACGGCACCCGTGGGTGGCGCATCGCCGCAATCCACTCTGGGCCGAGCCCCGCACTGCTCGGCTCGATGAACTCAGAAGAAATCAACTCACCAGAGGCAAGCGCTTCACCGATGAACTTCTTGGACCAGACAGCATCGATGTCAGCCTTACCCATGGACGAGAAGCCGCGAATGACGTCGTTCCCGGAAAGAAAGACCCGGCTCAACGGGTCACGAAAAGACCCATGATCGACCGTCGGATTGGTCATGGAGTCAGTCGTTAGATGGCGAGTCGCCGTCGGTTGATTCACCAGCGTCGGGCTCTTGCCCGCCCTTGCCGGTGAACTTCGCCTTGAAGCGCTGCATACCCATCTTGGCGGCAACACCGATTCCGGCAACGCCGCCGGCAATGGCGGTCACGATCATGCTGCCGGTGCCGGCATCGAGATAGGAGAACATGTGGGCAACGATACTCCGTTGTATTGCGTCAGAAGGGGCAAACCACCGCTGAACGGTGGGGGGGCGTCGTTAGCATCGCAGCGTGACCGACCGACCAGAAACTGATGCCGTCACAGCCGGACGCGATGACTCTCGTTCGCTCTCGCCTGCCGTGTGGCCCTCGACTGTCTGGTCATCGAATGGTCTCGACGCGACGAAAGCCAGCGCCACCGCACTTCGAAGCGATGAGTTCTACGGCCGTTACTCCAACCCCACAGTCGGACAGTTCGAGCGTGCCGTTGCCCACCTCGAAGGTGCTGAGAGCGCCGTGGCATTCGGCTCAGGCATGGGTGCGCTCGCCTCTGTGGTCCTCACATTCTGTGGAACTGGGTCACACATCGTCGCACAAGATTCCCTGTACGGCGGTACCTACTCGTTCCTTGACGGGCCGTGTCGTCGATTCAGTATCGATGTCACCTTCGTCGATGCAAAAACACCAGGGGCGTTCGCGGGCGCAGTCATTCCGGGCAAGACGATGTTGGTGATTGCAGAGACCCCGTCGAACCCGCTGCTCGACATCATTGACCTCGACGAACTCGGCGCGATCAAAGGCCCATTCACCCTGGTCGACTCGACTCTTGGCACACCTCTCGGTCAGCGCCCACTTCAACATGGCGTCGACCTCGTGATGCATTCTGCGACGAAGGGTATCGGTGGCCACAACGACGCAATGATCGGTGTTCTTGCGGGCGAGAAAGACCTCATCGATGCGATTTGGCAATACAGCGTGCTACACGGTGCAAGTGCTTCGCCATACGACGCTCACAATGCACTACGCGGAATCAAGACACTCGACGTACGAACCGCTCGACAGTCGTCTTCTGCACTGTCACTGGCAGAGTCCTTGGCGAAGCACCCTGCCGTGTCGGTCGTGCATTACCCCATGCTCGCGTCGCATCCTCAGCACGAGCTTGCTCGTCGACAGATGCGACAAGGTGGTTCGGTTCTCTCGTTCGAGGTGCGTGGCGGAGTGAGCGCAGCGCGCACTCTCGTCGACACGTTGTCTCTTGCTCGGCCAGCCACATCATTCGGTGGCCCAGAGACTCTCGTGTGCCACCCTGCGACCAGCACGCATGTGGGAATGCCGCCCGAGCTTCTTGCTCGAATCGGTGTCACCGACAGCCTCCTTCGAGTGTCAGTGGGCCTTGAGCATCACGACGACATCTTGAACGACTTGATCAAGACGCTGTCCTGACCGCGCGACGAGCCGTTTCAGACACTCAGATGTTCTTGGGTGGCCGCGGGAAGAACGAACTCGTACGAGCCATGTACTCGGAGTATCCGGGTTTCCGTTTCGCCAGTGAACGCTCCAGCATCGGTACGCCACTCACCTTCGTGAGAAATATCGTCATCACGATTGGGCCGATGAGTCCCCATGCTGCGGTTCCAGCCTCTGCGGCAACGAGACCGATTCCCCACCACACGCAGCTGTCGCCGAAGTAGTTCGGGTGACGGGTCAGACTCCACAGACCTTTGTCCATCACCAGGCCGGCGTTCGACGAATCAGCCTTGAACCGGCGCAACTGCCAGTCACCGACCGCCTCGAAGACGATGCCAACGACCCACACCACGATGCCCATCACCGCGACCGGGCCGACACTCGGCGACGCATCTGCGTGACCAAGTTGCACCGGTAGAGACACGAGAAACATGACGACACCCTGGAGACCAAACACGGTGACGAGGCTCACCAGCGGAAAGCGTCGACCATGCCGTCTACGCATGGCCACATACCGCCAGTCTTCGCCATGGCCGATGTTTCGGCGGGCGAGATATATCGACAACCGAAGACCCCAAATGCTCACCATCACAGTGATGAGCCACTGCCGCGATGAGTCACCATCGATACTCGACTGCATCACCCATGCGACGACCACAAACCCGGCACCCCACACGATGTCGACAATCGATGCATTTTTCAGAGCGACGCTCAGTAGCCACGTTCCCACCATCACCACGGCGATGGCCAGTGCAGCATTCGTCATTGCATCACCGAACATGTTCAGATCCTTTCGAGAAAGCCGTGGACTTTCGCATCCACATCCAACCACACCGAATCAAGCCATGGACCGATTTGCGCTGTAGGCACGTGCTGGCGCAGGTGCGGCTCGATGGCGATGTGCACATGCACCGATCGCTGACCGAGTTGCTCGATGATGCCTCCGAACGTGTCCATACCTTCGAAACCGACATGCCAGACGACGAGCACGTTCGCATTCGGCACGGCGTCAAAGAGCGCCGATGCCCCGGCCACTTTGGGCGGCAACAGGTGTCGCAGTTTGCGAAGCTGTGTTCCTCGCTCTGCGTCACGATTCTCTATCTTCGCGAGAATTCGGTCGCGCTTCACCGGGTTTGCTCGCGTGCCCTCCGGAAAAATAACAGCCACGTCGCCGTCACTCATCTCGGTTGCCATCGCCCTGATGCCATCAAGCTCTGCTCTCGTGTCGCTGGCTGCTCGGTCAACGAAGTAATTCGGAATTCGTCGCCCGACGATGTCAAGACACGGGTCATATGAGAGCTCACGCTTCAACACGTACCGCGGACGAAGACCGGCTCGTGTTCCGAACAACCATGCACTCACCAACGAGTCTGCAAGGCTCGCGTGACGACACAACGCGACGATCGGCCCCGTGGGAATTTCATCGAGACCATGGACCGAGATGCGCACTCCACACGTGAGGCGCAACGATGCGATCAGGCGTGATGTCCACCACCGTTGGAGGGCATAGTGCGCCCCATGCGAGGACGATTTACCAACGAGCCACAGCACCGCCGCAACGAGCACTCCGGCCGTCTCTAGCCATGCCCAACACGTGGCAAACAGCAACAACCGAGTGATTGGCAGGCGCGACTTTCGTCGCACGACGTCGGCCACCACAGCGAGCGGAACCCACACGGGAATGAGCACAATCAGCACGACAGCAGCCAGCACGACCGCAGGAACAGTCACCATACGACGCTTGAAAGTCGCCCCCACGTTGCGCAGATTATCCCTGCCAGCGACCTCGAAGTCTCCGAAGCCCTTGATTTCCAAAGGTTTCCGCTTTACAAATCGTATAAAGTTCACCTATGAGCCTCGACGCTGACTCCACCACCGCGGCTGCCGTCGACCTCGTCGTGAACGGCACTCCCGTCACGGTCTCTGGCTCGCACCCTCACTTGTTGTCGGCGTTGCGAGACGAATTGAACGTCACTTCTCCGAAAGATGGCTGCTCGCCATCGGGTCAATGTGGATGTTGCACGGTCATGATCGACGGAAAAGCCCAAGTGTCGTGTCAGTACCCCATAGAAAAAGCGCGGGGCAAGACCATCACGACGCTCGAGGGTCTGAGCGATGACGAGCGAGCCACGTATGCGAATGCGTTCGCAGCATGTGGTGGCCTGCAGTGTGGGTTCTGCATTCCTGGCATCGTCATGCGCGCCAAGTCTCAAGTCGACAAAAAGGGCGCTGACCTCAAACGCGAAGACATGGCCCGTCATCTCGGAGCTCACCTGTGCCGCTGCACCGGATATGTGAAAGTGCTCGATGCGATCGACGCAGTCGCTAAAGGTGTTCCCGTGTCGCCGACCATGCCGAGCGGTGTCGGATCGCGCGGCATCAAATACGAAGCACCCGAATTGGCGCTCGGTGATCGCGGATATGTCGATGACATTCGTGTCGACGGCATGTTGCACGCCGCGCTTCACCTGACGCAGCACGCACGCGCCGAGATCATCGCCATCGACACGAACGACGCGGCATCTACTCCCGGTGTCGTCGCCGTGTTCACCGCAGCCGACGTCCCTGGTGATCTGCGAGTCGGCCTCATTCACAAGGACTGGCCTGTGTTCATTCCTGTCGGAGGCCGCACATCGTTTGCCGGAGACGTGCTCGCCATCGTCGTGGCCGAGAATCGGATGATCGCTCGTGAAGCGGCGAAGAAGGTTCGCGTCACCTATTCCCCGCTCCGCACCATCGTCGACGCGCACTCTGCGATCACCGACACCGACATTGCCGTATGGGGCACCAAAGACAATGTGTTGTCGCGCAGCGAGTACACGCGCGGCGACGTCGATGCTGCCCTCGCGTCGAGCGCCCATGTGATCACCGAGACTTTCCAAACACAGCGCATCGAACATGCCTTCTTGGAACCAGAGTCGACGCTCGCCGTGCCCGACACCCGAGTAGGCACCATGCACGTGTACAGCGGCGGACAGGGTGTGTGGGACGACCGTGACCAGATTTGTGCTGTGCTCGCCATCGACACCACGAAAGTTACTGTCGAGTTGGTGTCAAACGGCGGCGCATTCGGGGGCAAAGAAGACATGTCGAACCAGGCGCAAACAGCACTTGCGGCGTGGAAACTGCAACGGCCGGTGAAGTGCACTCTGTCGCGTGAAGAGAGCTTGCTCATTCACGCGAAACGTCACCCCATTCACATGGAATACACGGTCGGATGCGATGCGAATGGAACGTTGACGGCGGTGCGCGCACGCATGATCGGCGACTCCGGTGCATATGCGAGTGTCGGCATGAAGGTTCTCGAACGAGCTGCAGGCCATGCAACAGGCCCGTATCACACACCGACAGTTGATGTTCAGGCCATTGCAGCGCGCACCAACAACCCGGTGTGTGGGGCGTTCCGGGGTTTCGGCGCCAATCAGGCGCAGTTCGCCATGGAGGGTTGCCTCGATCGCCTCGCCGAAAAAGTCGGAATCAGTGGTTGGGACATTCGCAAGCGCAACGTCATTCGACCCGGCATGGTGTGGGGCCCAGGACAACTCATGGACGACGGATGCCTTGGTGCAGAGGCGTGCCTCGATGCCATCAAGCCACACTTTGACAGCGCAATCACCGCTGGTCGCGCTGCCGGACTCGGGCTAGGTCTCAAGAATTCCGGATTAGGAAACGGTTTCCGCGAAGTCACCCGTGCGGTGGTGCGTTTCTGCAGTGACGGAGCCGTCGAAGTTCGCCACGGTTGGACCGAAATGGGACAGGGCGTGCACACCGTCGCGCTTCAAGTCGCTGTTGAAGAGTTAGGTATCGATGCATCGACGATCCGCGTCATCGTCGACACCACTCGTGAATTGGGTTTTGGTCAAACCACCGGCAGTCGTGGAACACTCATGGCGGCAGCGAGTGTCAAGCGTGCGTGCGAAATCGCCGACGCCGACGGACGCAAACTCGATGTGGACTACACGGGTGAGTACGTCATCGACTGGACGCAACACCTCGGAGAGCCGGGCGTCGAGCACCCAATCATCCACTCGACCTTTGGTTACGCAGCGCAACTCGTCGTGATGGACAAAGAAACTCAGAACATCGAGAAGGTCGTCGCTGTCCACGACGTCGGTCGCGCGGTGAACCCGACTCTGTGCGAAGGCCAAGTGGAGGGTGCAGTTCACATGGGCCTCGGCTATGCACTCACGGAGGACTTCCCGAGCGATGAAAACGGCTTCCCCACCAACATGACACTACGTTCGCTCGGAATCTTGCGTGCCAAAGACGTGCCACAGATCGATGTTCAACTCGTCGAATGTCCGCAACCGAACAGCCCATATGGCATCAAAGGTGTCGGCGAAATCGGTCTCGTGCCGACGGCGCCTGCAGTCGCCGAAGCATTGCGTCAAAGCGACGGCCAATGGCGTACCACCTTGCCGATGAAGCCGAAGAGCTCGAACGACGACTGACACACAGAACGACAACGGAGACGCCATGACATCACCTGCTGCCATCTATTTGCAAGATGCACATCCCATTCGCGAAGGGATGGAGTACACCAAGTACGCCGAAGCCAAGGGATTTGAAGCGGTGTGGCAGGCGGACAGTCGCCTCGTGCGCGATGCCATCGTTCCGATGTCGGCATTCGCGTCGGTGACAGACACCATCAAGATCGGCTCGGGAGTCGTTGATTGCTGGACACGTAACCCTGCCCGCCTCGCCGCGACCTTCAGCACACTTGATGACCTCGCGCCTGGTCGCGTCATCCTCGGCATCGGTGCGTGGTGGGACCCGCTCGCACAAAAGGTCGGCATCGATCGGGCGAAGCCGATTCGCGCGATGCGCGAGATCATCACCTCCGTGCGCGCGTTGTTGCACAACGAGACTGTCACTTTTCACGGCGAGTTCGTGCACCTCGACGGGGTCGAGCTCGACTACGTGTACCAGGACCGTCGCCCGAAGGACGTGCCGATTTATCTCGGTGCGACCGGCATGCAGATGATGGAGCTCTCTGGCGAGATTGCTGACGGCGTCGTTCTCAACTATCTCGTGTCGCCTGACTACAACAAGACCGCCATCGAGCATCTTGCGAAGGGCGCCGAGCGCGCGGGCCGCAAGTGGGAAGACATCGACAGGCCACAGTTGGTCGTGTGCTCTGTACATGAAGACAGAAAGACCGCTCTCGACATGGCGCGGTTGATGGTCACCCAATATCTCGGTCAACAACCCCACATCATGAAGGCCTCTGGTGTGCCACAGTCATTGCTCGACAAAGTCGGCGAAGTTCTCACCTGGCCGGCCACGCACGAACAAGTCGAGGCTGCCTCCAAATTTGTGCCCGATGAGATCGTGCAGATGCTCACAGCGTCTGGCACACCAGACGACGCACGAGCCAAGGTTCGTGAATACATGCGCGATGGTGCGACATGCCCCATTCTCTATCCGCTCGGTGACGTGAAGGCCATGATTGACGCCTTCTCAGGTTGGCAAGCCTGAACCCTAAATCTCGTTGACGACCGAGTATCACTCGTCGGGCAATGCAGGTGCCCACGGGTATCCGTTGATGTGTGATCCACCATCCACGAACAACGTGTTACCGGTCTCATAACGACAGTCGTCGCTCGACAGGAACAACACCACTGGCGCGATGTCGTCGTAGGGGTCGCCGATGCGGCCCATCGGGTTGCCGGCGTCGGCCATCTTTTCCACGTCGGGGTTCTGGGACATG
>SXWG01000143.1 GCA_005789925.1 Actinomycetota bacterium
GGTCGTCGTGATCCGCGCGAATTGAGCACGGAACAAGCAAAGCAGGTACTCGATGAACTTGCTGCGCTGCAGGTGTTCTACATCAACATCGGTGGTGGCGAGCCGATGGTGCGTCGTGACTTTTTCGAGATCATTGAGTATTCAGTCGCAAAGGGAATCGGAGTCAAGTTCTCGACAAACGGTGCATACATCGACAAGGACAAAGCCAAGCGCTTGACCGACATGGATTACCTCGATATCCAGATCAGCCTCGACGGTGCAGATGCTGCCACGAACGACCTCGTGCGTGGAGTGGGTTCGTACGACACTGCCCGGCGCGCCATGGACAATCTTGCATCGGCTGGCTTCGGGCCGTTCAAGATTTCTGTGGTCGTCACGCGTCAGAACGTGTCGCAGCTTGATGCGTTCAAGGCGCTTGCCGATTCATACGGCGCTCAGTTGCGTATTACACGTCTTCGCCCTGCTGGCCGTGGTGCCGACACGTGGCACCAGTTGCACCCGACGAATGCACAGCAGCGCGACATCTACAACTGGTTGTCTGCACATGGTGAGAACGTCCTCACTGGCGACTCGTTCTTCCATCTCAACGCATTGGGCCCGGCGTTGCCCGGACTCAACATGTGCGGTGCAGGACGTGTGGTCTGTCTCATCGACCCGATTGGCGACGTCTACGCGTGTCCCTTCGTCATTCACGATGAGTTCAAGGCAGGCAACGTGCTCGACGATGGTGGTTTCACGCGCGTCTGGCGAGAATCTGACTTGTTCGTCGACTTGCGTCAACCGCAGAGTGCCGGCGCATGCGCGTCGTGTGGCGCATACGACGAATGCCAGGGCGGATGCATGGCGGCGAAATTCTTCACTGGCCTTCCACTCGACGGACCAGACCCTGAGTGTGTCGGTGGCGACGCTGATGAGCTGCTCGCTGCGGTACCCGTCACTTTGGTTCCACGTCCGTCGCAGGACCACTCGAAGCCCGCGCGGGTTCCGAGCATCGCCGCCAGCCGCTGACTACAGTCCTTTCACCACTACTTATGGCTCTTGCGCTCGTACTTCTCTTCATCGCCACCTACTTCATTGGCACCTTTCCCAGTGCCGTGATGGTCGCCAAGAGCCGCGGCATCGACATCACGACATTCGGCTCTGGCAACCCCGGTGCCAGCAACATCGCTCGGGCCCTGGGCACCAAGTTCGGTGTGTTGGTGTTCGCCCTTGATGCCGGCAAGGGAGTGATCGCGGTCATTCTCGGGTTTGTCATTGCGGATCGACCTGAGGCGTACGTGTGCGCGGCGGCTGCTCTGCTGGGTCACATGTTTCCCGTGCAGCGGCGCTTCAAAGGCGGCAAGGGCATCGCCACAGGTGGCGGAATCTTGTTGGCGACGAACATCGTCACCGGTGTCGTCTCTATTCTCGTGTGGCTCGTGGTCATGAAGCTCTCACGCAAGGCGTCAGTTGCGTCTATTGCCGTCGTACCGCTCGTTCCGGTGTTGTTCGTGCTCGAGGGTACGCCGCTGTGGGAAATTCTCACCATCATCGGACTCGGAGTCCTCGTGGAGATCCGACACGTGTCAAACATCAAGCGTCTTCTTGCTGGCAAAGAGCACAACGTCGGACAAGCGTGAATTTTGCGAGGTTGTACTCGTCGGACTTCGACACTCCACACATCGCGGTCGTTCCTCTCGGGTCATGGGAGCAACACGGACCGCACCTTCCACTCGACACTGACACGATCATTGCGTCGACACTTTGTGTCCGAGCGCTCAAGGAAGTCGGCGACAGACGTGTTCTCATGCTCGCACCGGTGAACTACACCGCGAGCGACGAACACGGCGGATTTGCCGGAACG
This sequence comes from Actinomycetota bacterium, assembly GCA_005789925.1. Taxonomy (GTDB): domain Bacteria; phylum Actinomycetota; class Acidimicrobiia; order Acidimicrobiales; family Ilumatobacteraceae; genus UBA2093. The sequence continues at coordinate 1,844 of SXWG01000143.1, forward strand.
TCGAGCATCGGTGACGAAAATGCAGAGCGCACGTTCACGCTCATCGCTCGATCGCTCAGTGAGAACTCTCCTCACTTGCGTGGTGTCATGTTCGTGAACGGCCATGGTGGCAACGTCACATCGATGAACGCGTCGTCATCAGCTCTTGCACATCACGGCGTGCCGCACATGTTCTGGACACCGACATTCACCCCTGACGGCGACCTCCATGCAGGACACGTGGAGACATCGGTGATAATGGCAATCGACATGAACTACGTACGTGATCTTGATGCAGCGGTCGGTGCCGTCGGTGATCCACACGACATCATCTCGAGAGTAAAAGAACATGGTGTGCAGGCAGTGTCGCCAAGTGGGGTCATCGGTGACGCGGCGATGGCGAATGCGACCTTCGGTGATCAGGTGCTCGCCCGATGGACAGCCGATCTGGTGCTGCAACTTCGTGGCGTGATCAAGATGTGGCTGACTTCCACACCGGACAATGGCGGCACCGCCGCTTCACATCGATGACCAATCAAACATTTCGTCGAGACAATCTCTGGATTCGTCACGAGGACCAATTGATTGCTGGGTCCCCTGCTCGCTTCTTCAGGCTCACGACGGCGGGCAAAGACGCCGCCAAAGCCCTGGAATTGAAGGCTCAACCTGCCGTCGGGCATGGTCTTTTGACCAGCCGATTGGTAGGTGCAGGGGCGCTCCACCCCTTCCTCGAGGACCCCATCGACCCTGCCCTCATCACGGTTGTCATCCCTGCCCACATCGTCACTGCTGCCGACCTTCAGCGGCTTCAAGGCCTGGTCGACGCCCTCAAGGAATTGTCGGTCATTGTCGTCGACGATGCGTCGCCCACTCCGGCGCACGTGAGGAATGCGACAGTCACCGCGCTCACCCAGAACAGCGGGCCAGGATTGGCTCGCAACCGAGGACTAGAGCTTGTGACCACTCCGTATGTCGCATTCATCGATTCAGACGTACAGATCGCATCAACGCAGATCTGCATTCTCGCTGCACAACTCGGTGTGGACGCCAAAGTAGTTGCACCACGTGTGATCGCATCGAAACGGCGCAGCATTCTTGCGAGATACGAGCGGAACACTGCGCCACTTGACATGGGTCGACATGCAGCACGAGTCACACACGGCTCACGCGTTTCGTACGTTCCGAGCGCCGTGTTGGTGTGTGACACTTCAACCGTGCGCGACGCTGGTGGGTTTGATCGCACGCTTCGTTGTGGCGAAGATGTCGACTTCGTCTGGCGACTCATCGATGAGGGCAACATCGTTCGCTATGAACCATCGGTCACATGCACTCACGACACGCGACGAGGTCTCATCCCTTTTCTTACACAACGTTTCAACTACGGCTCAAGTGCCATAGACCTCGATAAACAATACGGGGGACGATTGACTCCTCTGCGAGCACGACCAACGACAGTGGCCAGTTGGTTGTGCTTCGGGCTTGGGTGGCATCTCGTCGCGCTGGTGTTTGCACTTGTTGACGCGGCACATCTGGCAATGCAATTTGAGCGACAGCACATTTTTCGGCGACTGATGCTCGCGATGTTCGTAAAAAACTTTTTGAACACCGGAGTTCATCTCGCAGACGCCGTGGTCAAGGTGTGGTGGCCGGTCGTCGTCGTCTTAGCGACACTGTTTGAGTCGGTCAGCGGTCTCCTGGCTCTCTGCATCGCAGTGCCAGGGCTCGTCACATATTTCCGTCGACCGACACTTGATCCGTTCAGTTTTCTCTTTCTGCGCACGCTAGAGAAGTTTTCCTACGGTGCCGGTGCATGGGTGAAAGGTTTTTCGGTCCTAAATCTGAATGCTCTTCGCCCGTACTTCCTTCCAATGGGCAACTCTTCAGTCTCCGGATAGCGTGACGGGGTGACCCTCCGCCTCACCGTGAACGAAGTCGCTTGGAAGCAACACGTTCAATCTGTCGCGAAGTCGTACCCGGGAATCGTTCCTGTCGTCAAAGGAAATGGTTACGGCTTTCGGCGATGGAACCTCATGCCACTCGCTGGACAACTGTCGGATGAAATCGCTGTCGGCACTGTTTTCGAAGCGCGCGACATTCCCTCCGGTGTCACTCCGATCGTGCTGACACCGACGATGACCCAACCACCGACGACGCTTCCGCTCTCCACCGTGCTCACGGTCGGCTCCGTCGAGCATGTCGTCGCTCTGTCTCGTTTTGGTTGGTCCGGTCGTGTCATGGTGAAACTTCAGTCGTCAATGAAACGCCACGGTGTCTCACCGACAGATTTTCACAAACTCATGGCTGACATCGAGCGCTCACCGCTCACGGTGCACGGGTTCTCTATCCATCCACCGCTTGACGGCGACATGTCACTTCATCTCGATGACATCACCAAGTGGCTTGACAAGTTGCCCGCCGATGCGCCGGTGTACGTCAGCCACCTCGATGTCGCGACATATGAACGACTCTGCACGTCGCATACCAATCGCAATTTCCGAGCACGCCTTGGCACCAAGTTGTGGCACGGTGACAAGTCGATGATGCATCTCACAGCTGATGTTCTCGGTGCACACAGTCTCGAAGCAGGCGAACGAGCCGGCTATCGACTGACACAGACCAATGGCCCCGGGCAGGTCGTGCTTATCGGCGCAGGAAGCGCTCACGGCGTGTTGCCACTTGACGATGGACGCAGTCCGTTCCACTACCAAAGCAGTCGACTCAACCTGCTCGAGCCACCTCACATGCACACCTCCATGTTGTTTGTTGCTCGTGGGCGGGCCATTCCAGCAGTTGGAGAGTGGATCGATGTGCAACACCCGCTCACACAGGTGCAAGTAGACCTCCTGCAGTGGACGGCCTGACCCACCGACATCCGTCGAACCTGACCTCGGACGGTCGCAAGCGACGCACCTGGCCCGACGTGACCCGTGCTCTCGCTCTGTCAGGCGTCGTGGCAATGAACTTCCACACCTATCTAAATGGCAGCGGTGCGACCAGCCCGCTTGCCCCATCGGTCTGGGAGCGATTGTTCAACCCCGACACCGGCCCTCTCACCACTCGCTTTGCTGCCGTCTTCGTGTGCGTCGCCGGAGTCGCACTCGCA
>SXWG01000144.1 GCA_005789925.1 Actinomycetota bacterium
GACTCTTTCGAGGTGTTGAAGCATGCGACTGCGTGTGTCATTCAGCGCATCGCCCGAAATGTTTCGTTCTGTGGTGAGCGCACGACGGTCATTGACCGCTTTTGTGAGTGCATCTGAGGCTGCGTCGACGGAGCCGTCACAGCGTTGAACTGAACTTGTTGCTTCAGCGACCGCGGAACGTGCCGCCATCAACTCGTTCCGGGCGACATCGAGAGTTCGTGTGCGACGATCGAGTTCCTCGGCTGCGCGCGCAGCAGATGTCGCGGCCTCGTCAACGGCCTCTTTTGCACCCAGTTCGTCGGCTGCCCCGATGCGCCAACCATTTGCCGTGAGTCGGTCTCCGGAACGCGTGACAACGGTGGCTGCGGGCTGGGTCATTGCGACCGTGATCGCTTCATCGAGTGTCTCCACATATCCCACGCGCGCCAGGAGCGAGTCGAGGAGGCCGTTCAGACCAGCCGGTGCGGTGCTGATTGTGTGCACGCGTGTGCGCAAAGATTGCGAGCCAGACGGAATTCCCACCCCGGTCGAAGGCACATGGTCGAGAGCCAATATCGCGCCGACTCGACCCGCCGTTCGCAGCGCAGTCAGCGCTCGACGGCCAATATTCGCATCGTTCACGACGACAGCTGATAGTGCCTCACCAAGTGCGGCTTTCACCGCGGCATCAAATCCGTCATCGATGGTCACCAGATCGATGAGAGCACCGACGACACCGTCAACTGATGCGAGATATTCGGCCCCCATGCGCGCACGTGACGTTGCCATAGCCGCCTGAAGAGCCTCGAGACGTGCGTTCCACCTCGACCACACGGTTTCAGCTTCGGCACGAAGTCGTTGTGCTTCGTCGCTGGCAACTTCAGCGTCTGCGCGGCGGGTTTCCGCGGAGACAAGCCGCGCTTTCGAATCGAACAGTGCGTTCTCAACCTCTGTGAGCTCTGACTGCAGTCGGTCGATCTCGGTGACTAGGCGCGCGTCTTGGTCTTCGATCTGTTCGATACGAGTTTGAAGCCGCTGAACTTCACCGGCACCCAATTCGACGGTGTTGCGAAGCGTGCGAAGTTCGCCGCGCACTTCAGCGGCAGCTGCAGACGCGGTCGTCGTCGATGGGCCACCTTCCAACAGCGCCTCGGTCTGACCACGCTCGGCAGCAAAGGCGTTCTCTTCCTGCGCGAGTTCGTCGCTTTCAGCCGTCGCAGTGGCGAGGCCGGCTTCGACCGCCGCGAGTTCGGCTTTGAAGCGCGCGGCGTCGGCCTCGAGTGATGCGACGACGTCTTCGGCCATCAGTGCACCACGATCACGCTCCATCGACCGCTGTCGTTCGGCGATGACAGCGGCAAGTCCTCGAGCGCGCTCCCGCAATTGCTCGACTTTCACCAACTCATCACTGACACCGCTGTCGCCTCGAGCAGACAACTCGGCCTCTGCGGTCATGACGACGGTGTCGAGTTCGGCGAGCTGCGCGCGCAGCGCGCGTTCCGTGTCTTCTCCTGTCACCTTCTCGCGAGCAAGAGTCTCGAGTCGCGTACGCAGTGACGCCAGCTCACGACCTGCCAAGAACAACCTCAACGCCCGCAGCTCGGCGACAATTTCTCCGTGGCGACGAGCCGCTTCAGCTTGACGCTCTAGTGGACGTAACTGACGCCGCACTTCACGAATGAGGTCTTGCACTCGAAGCAAGTTCGCTTCCGTGCTCTCGAGCCGACGTTCGGCGCGCTCCTTGCGTTTGCGGTATTTGAGGACGCCCGCCGCTTCTTCGATGATTGCTCGTCGATCCTCGGCGCGGGCATTCAACACTGCGTCAATCTGACCCTGACTGATGATGACGTGCTGTTGACGACCGACTCCTGTATCGGACAACAACTCCTGGACGTCAAGCAATCGACATTCGACACCGTTGATGGAGTATTCACTGTCTCCGTTTCGAAACAGCGTTCGACCGATCGTGATGTCGGTGAATTCGAGCGGCAGAACCCCCGACGAGTTGTCGAGCGTCAGCAAGACTTCCGCACGACCAAGTGCTGACTTCTTCGACGTGCCATTGAAGATGACGTCTTCCATCTTTTGACTGCGCACCGCGCTCGGGGCCTGTGCACCCAACACCCACGCAATGGCGTCAACGACATTGGACTTGCCTGATCCGTTGGGTCCGACGACCACAGTGACGCCAGGCTCAAGTTCCATCGCCGTCGTGTCGGCAAAGGACTTGAAACCTTTCAGGGTGAGAGTCTTCAGAAACACGGCACTGTCGAGAGTAATGGACTACACGTCGTCGGACTTGGTCTCCTCGCGCGATCTTCTCAGCGCATCTCAGCGCTGACAGATTCGGCAGAAACACGTCGACCGGCCGTTCGACACCACGCGCGTGATCGAGGTTTTTCCACAGGTCAAACATGGGAGCCCACCGCGCCCGTAGACCCGGTGATCCAGTTGAAACCAGCCCGCTTCTCCATCGACATCGACATATTGCGTGTCCTGAAGGGTCGAACCTCCGGCTGCGACAGCCTCTGTCAACACGTCAGAAATCGATTGCCGCAACCGAGCCATTCGCTGACGAGACAAAGAACTTGCCAACCGGTCCCACTTGATGCCCGAGCGATGGAGAATCTCGTCGGCATAAATGTTCCCGATTCCGGCAACCACATGCTGGTCAAGGAGCAACGGCTTGATGGCGTGTCTTCTGGTGCGCAGCAGATTCCACAGGACATCGTCATCGAAGTGGTCGATGAGCGGGTCGATGCCAAGTCGTGCCAGCTCGGGCAACACCTCGCGCTCGTCGACCGGGTCGTACACCACGACTTCGCCAAACGTACGTGGGTCAACGAACCGAAACTCATGTGTGTGGTCTCGTCGCTCCCCGTGCTGGTCAGCCTCGAGGGTGAGGACGACATGCGTGTGCGGTGGTCGCGGATGATTTGGGGGATGAATGAGCACGCGCCCGCTCATGCGCAAATGGATCATCATTCGATCACCGCTCGACACGTCACAAATCAGGTACTTGCCCCGGCGACGAGCCGACGTGAGCGACATCCCAGTGAGACCGTGGATGACGGCCTCTCGACCGACTCGACGAACCGAGCGCTCACGCCCGACCGTCACCGACGAGATAGTGCGACCGACGACGAGTGATTCGATACCGCGTCGGACGGTCTCGACTTCTGGCAACTCAGGCACGACAGCAAACCATCTGTGCTGCGGTCAGGAGCGATCGGCGATGTCGAGCGATCGGAGATGATCGATTGCCGCCTGTGCCGCGAGTTGTTCGGCGGCTTTCTTCGTGCGACCAGTTCCTGGACCAAACGACTCACTTCCGATTCGCACCTTCGCAGTGAACACTTTGTCATGATCCGGACCCTCACCGTGCGTCACGTAGTGCGGCACTCCGAGATCGCGCTGGGCCACAAGTTCTTGAAGACGGGTCTTGAAGTCGAAGCTCTCTAGGTTGGGAATCGCATGCTCGACGGCATCATGCAATAGTCGGCGCACGATTGCATCAGCAACGACGGGACCGGCGTCGAGATAAATCGCACCGATGACAGCCTCGAGGGCGTCAGAGAGAATCGACGTCTTGTCACGTCCTCCGGCGGCATCTTCTCCACGTCCGAGGATGATGTGTTCTCCGAGACGTAGTTCTCGTGCGATGTCTCCAAGCGCCGTCGCATTGACGACCGATTGTCGGAGATCAGACAACTTTCCTTCCGGAGAATCTCCGAGACGGCGATAAGCGAGATCCGCAATCACGAGACCAAGGACGGCATCACCAAGAAATTCGAGTCGTTCGTTTGACTCGCCACCGTTATTCTCGGCAAGCCACGAGCGGTGTACAAGTGCGAGGTCCAGCAACGACTTGTCCGAAAACCGATGACCTAGTCGCTCGCATAGTTCGTCGAGTGGTTCACCCACGTCAGAGCTGTCCGTTCACTTGGATAATGCTGCGTGCACGTAATCGACGACGGACCCCACCGTCTTCAATTCCGCAAGATCGTCATCATTCACTGCGAAGTCACCCGCGGATTTGCGGAATTGCTCCTCAAGATCGAACACGAACTCAACGAGTGCGATGGAGTCTGCATCGAGATCTTCAGCAAAACGCTGAGACTCGCTGATGCTCGACCGGTCAATCTCGAGCACTGCAGCGAGACACTCGACCACTGTCGCGGCTACTTCGTTGCGTTCCATCGGCATCACTCGACTGTAGTCGCAGCAATAGCCGAACGGATTTCGTCGACCATTCCAGTTTCAACCATGTCTTTGGCACAACGAATGCCGTTCAGCATCGCGCGAGCACTGCTCGACCCGTGCGAGATGATGCACACGCCGTCGACCCCCAAGAGAATCGCACCGCCGTAGGTGTCGGGGTCGAAGGTCTCATACAGTGGAAGAAGTGCGGGCATGATGGCATCGGCGTGCTCTTTGTACTCAGGGGCTCCGATCGCCGTTAGCAACGACTTAATCACCGTCTTCAATGTTCCTTCCATCGTCTTCAACGCCACGTTCCCGGTGAAACCGTCGGTGACGACGACGTCGACCTCAGTCGTCATGATGTCGCGGCCTTCGACGTTTCCGATGAAGTTGATGCCTTTCGCATCGGAGAACAGCTCGTATGCCTCTTTACGCAAGCTGTCGCCCTTGCCTGGTTCTTCACCGATCGACAACAGTCCGACGCGCGGGTTGTCGACTCCGAAGCGGCGTCGCGAGTACACGGCGCCCATGGTCGCGAATTGCACGAGCCATGCCGCTTGCACTTCAGCGTTTGCGCCCGCGTCCAGCAACACCGTCGGCGTGCTGCCCGGAACTGGAACAGGTGTGGCGATTGCTGGGCGCTGCACACCAGTGATGCGACCCATGCGCAACAGGGCACTCGCCATCGTCGCGCCAGTGTTGCCCGCAGAAATCATGGCGCTCGCCTTGCCGTCACGAACTGCTTCTGCGGCAACCACGAGTGTCGAGTCGCGCTTTCGTCGAATTGCGCTCACCGGATCTTCATCCATGCCGATGACTTCACTGGCAGGGAAAAGTGGCAACCCTCGCGTGTCAGCGAGATCACGTGGGCCGACCAATGCGATCGGAATGCCAGCATCAGCGGCTTGGTGCGCCCCGGCGAGAATTTCTGTGGGTGCGTAATCGCCACCCATGACGTCGACTGCAATTGGCTTCATACGACCCTGACCCTAGGAGGTGACGGGTTAAGCGACGAGCGATTGGCTGGTCGGTGCTGGCAGGTCAGTCAACGGCGACTGCGACGCGATTCTTGTACCAGCCACATGTGCCACACACAGTGTGCGGAATCTTGGCTGCGCCACATCGCGGACAGTTGCTGCGCGACGGTGCATCAAGTCGCCAATTGCTCGCACGACGCATGCGAGTCTTCGACTTGGACTTTTTTTTCTTGGGAACGGCCACGGCGGTCTTCCTTTGTCGAGCTAATCCCCACCGTCGGGGGCGGAGGAAGGATAACCGCTGAGGTAGCGGTCTCCACCTGGGGAGCCTCTGCCCCGCTTAGCCCTCTGGGGCGTCTGACAGCCGGGACCGAAGGTCGTCGAGCCCATCCCAACGATTGTCGGCGGCGGGGGCGGCACATGTGCACGGCGTCTCGTTCCGGTTCACTCCGCATGTCGGGCACAACCCGGCACATGACTCGGTGCACAGGGGCGCGAGCGGAAGTGCGAGCAGCACGTTCTCACGCACCATCGGCAACAAGTTGATCTGGTCCAGTTCGATCGGATGCGCATCGGGGTCTTGAACCACCACTTGGTACAACTCGGTGACGGCCACGTCGATGTCACGCTCGACAGATAGGAGGCAGCGTCGACATTCTCCGTGCCATGTCGCGTGCACCGTGCCCGCGACAGCGATTCTATCGGTGAGCGATTCAAGGTGCACATTCACGCGTACTGGTTTGTCTGCGACCCTGTCGTCACCAAATTCGACGTCAGCCATCGCGACTGCGGCGTCGACGTCCTTCGTCGAGCCGGGACGGCGCAACAATTCCAAGACGTTGACGATGAGTGGCTTCGCCATGGGTGACCTCAGTGGTCAGAAGTTGTCTTGGTCGAAGAATCCGCCAAGATCACCGTCAGCATCGCCGGTCGACGCAAGGAGCTCGACTCCACGACTGTCGTCACCGTGTCCGATGGACAGACGCTGGCGTCCGTTCGCAACCGTGCGTTGCAGTCGATCGAGCAGGATTTCGAAACTTCCGAGCCGTTGATCGAGAAAGTCTTCGGTCTCGTTCTTCAAACGACGAGTGTCTTCCTCTGCGGTCTCCATCACTTGACGTGCGCGGGCCTCGGCGGCACGAACCACTTCAGTGCGCTGGACCATTCGCTCAGCCTGCTGGCGTGCCGCCCCGAGAAGTTCGTCACCTTCGCGTTTGGTCTTTTCCAGAAACTCTTGGCGCTCTTTCAGCATCCAGCGAGCCTGACGAATTTCTTCTGGAATTCTCGTGACCGCTTCCTCCAACAACTCGATGATTTCATCGCGGTCGATGCGTGGAGTGCTCGACAGTGGCACGTTCGGGGCCGTCGCGATCTTGTCGATGGCGCGGCGGAGCAGGATTTCGCTGTCACCGAGATGCGGATGCGCGGGAAGCGGCTGAGGGTATGAATCGTCGAGGAGGTCGAAATCGTCTTCGTAATCGTCGTAGCCCATGATCAACTCCGTTTGTTGTGTGACTGCAGAACTTTGGCGACTGCGGGCGGCACCATCGATGTGACGTCCCCACCGTGTGCTGAAATCTCACGGATGAAGCGACTGCTGATAAAACCAAGAGCCGGAGCACACGGCACGTACACCGTCCGAATTCCGGACACCGTGAAGTTCGTGTGTGCCATCTGCTGCTCGACTTCGAAATCGGCGGGAGTACGAAGTCCCTTGACGATGCAGGACGCTTTCACGGCCTTCGCCGCATCAATCGCTAGCCCAGCAAACGCCTGGACCCTGACGGTTGACAGTTTGGCGACGGAGTCGCTGATCATGGCCACGCGCTCATCAGCAGAGAAAGCACCGGTCGGCTTCTGAGGGTTGTGCATGACCGCGACAACCACGTCGCCGAACAGCGAAACGGCCTGCTCGACCACATCGAGATGTCCGAGATGGAAAGGGTCGAAACTGCCCGGGTAAATGACCGTGCTCATCTGCCCCTCACGGTACCTGCTGTGTGCTCGTCCTGCGGAGGAATGTGACCACGGTGCGCCCGTACTTGCGCTCGCGCAGGACTTCCCACCCGTCGACGCTCGGCAGCGTTCCACCAGATTCAGCCACCACGAGGCAATCACCGAGACGTTCCAACAACTCGCTCCACTTGTCAAAGCCGTAGGGCGGGTCCGCGATCACGATGTCAGCGTCATCGCACCCTTGACCGAGTGCCGATCCAGACACGACACGACTTCGACCACCTAGTGACAGTGCGTCGATGTTCGTGCGCAGCACGTTGAGCGCCGCACTGTTGTTCTCGACAAAGACACAGCGCTCCGCTCCACGCGACAGTGCCTCGATACCCATTGCACCGGTTCCAGCAAAGAGATCCCACACGACTGCGCCTTCGGTGGCACCGAGACTGGTGAGTGAGTTGAATACCGCTTCTCGCACCTTGTCAGTGGTGGGACGCGTCGCATCGTCGACAGGCGATTCAATGCGTCGTCCACGAAGGTCACCTGCAACGACGCGCATGGGATGCAGACTACGAGGATGAACGGTCCGTCAGAGTCCATCGTGTGCGTCGACTGCGGCGGCCCGTGCCACTTGATCACCCATCCTCGCGAGGACGGCTCGTGGAACGTCGGCGACATCGTTTCTTATCGCTGTCGCGATTGCCGTGACAGATGGGACTTGATCCTCACCGAAGAAGATCTGGCGCCACCGGCGCAGTGACCGTCAGCCGCGGAAGAGGAACTCCTCTTCCTCTTGCGAGAACAAGAGGTCAAGCTCGTCGCGCAGAAGTTCATGACGCGACAACGTCGGATCAGCATCAATCACTTCGAAGGCAGCCTCACGTGCTTGCTGAATGAGGTCGAGATCGCGTTGGAGCGAGGCCAACTTCAGGTCGCTTCGACCTTTTTGTGCGGCACCCATCAGTGTTCCCTCGCCGCGCAAGGCCAAGTCGACCTCTGCCAACTCGAATCCGTTCGTACTTTCGACGAGCGCATC
>SXWG01000145.1 GCA_005789925.1 Actinomycetota bacterium
CCTCAACAGCCGACCCGTGAACGGACTTCTCCCGGATCGGGAGCTGGCGAAACGGGTTCGGGTGCGATCAGATCAGCCGCCCGGCGCGCATCGCCGAGCACCTGGAGCAGCAGCCGCGAATCCTGCCGAAGCAGCTCGCACCAATGGCGAAGGTAGGCGGCGTGGTTGGCTGTGTCGCTGCCGATGGCGAGTCGCTCGCCGAGCAGCACGGCCCCCAGCTCGGCCACGAGTTCCTCGCGGGCATAGGCCGCCGATCCGAAGCCAGCGGCAAGGTTCCGGGCCAGACGGCTGGGATGGCCCGTGGAGTGAATCGCCTCATGGGCCCAGGTGGCCAGACGGGCAGCGGCGGCAACGTGCCGCACACGATCGGTCTCAGGCAGGCGGGCCAACAACTGCAATGCCTCTTCTGACTGCCCGGCACGCACGAGGAATTCTGCGAGCGAACAGACCGCGTCTTCATTTCCGGGTGCCAACGCGACTGCATCGCGAAGACTTTCTTCGGTGCCGGCAGCGATGAGATCTTGCACCTTCTGGTCTGCAGGGTCTGGCAACAGCGACTGAACCAACTGCTGAATGACATGTTCTGGCTGCCCACCGACGAACCCGTCGACGACAGCTCCGTCTTTCAAGATGTACACCGCAGGAATGGACTGCACACGAAACGCACCGGAGATCTGTGGGTTCTCGTCGACGTTTACCTTCGCAAGGACAACTTGTCCGTTGGTTGCATCGGTGGCGCGTTCAAGTATCGGCCCGAGCGTTTGACACGGTCCACACCACGGTGCCCACAAGTCGACGATGACAGGGACTGAATGCGAACGGTCGATGACTTCTTGTTGGAATGTCTGGTCGGTGACGTCGACTGCCATGGCTTCAAAGCGTACCGGTATCGTTCAATTGATGAACCTTCCGCACGGCATCAGCGAGAACGTCGCCGATTGGCTGATTCAGAACATCGACGGAGTCGCCGCTCCATTCACGTTCACGATGATTGCTGGCGGCCATTCGAACCTGACGTTCGCCGTCACCGACACCAATGGTCGTCGATTGGTGTTACGTCGGCCTCCGCTCGGACATCGACTTGCGAGCGCCCACGACATGGCGCGCGAGTTTCGCCTCATCAGCGCCATGAATGCCACAGACGTACCCGTGCCGCTCGCGCGCAACTTGTGCGTCGACGAGACCGTCAACGAACTTCCCTTCTACATCATGGATTTCGTGGACGGGCACATCATTCGGGATGTCGATGCCGCTGGAAATCTGCTGACGCCAGCCGCGCGACGTCGCGCAGGAGAATCGCTCATCGACACGATGGTGTGCTTGCACGCCGTCGATATCGACGCAGTCGGCCTCGGAGATCTCGCTCGACCCGACGCCTACATCGAACGCCAATTGAAGCGGTGGTACGCGAACTTCAAGGCACAGCAGACTCGTGATCTCCCTGGCATGGATCTCGTTCATGCCGAGTTGTCCAAGCGCATACCGACCCAAACAGAGACCACGATTGTTCATGGCGACTATCGCCTAGACAATTGCATGTTGAACGACGAGGGCGACGTCGTCGCAGTTCTCGATTGGGAGATTTGCACGCTCGGAGACCCCCTCGCCGACATCGGTATGTTGATGGTGTATTGGAACGGGCCGGGCGACGACACAAGTCCGTGGTCAAATCCCACCTGCACCATCGAAGGGTTTCTCAACAGGTCGGAATTGGCTGCTCGCTATGGCGCAAAGTCAGGACGCGACATGACGCATTTCAACTTCTATGTCACTTACGGATATTGGAAACTGGGTTGCATCATCGAGGGTGTCTACGCGAGATACTTGGGCGGTGCGCTCGGTCAACGCGATCCAGAGGAACTTGAGCCCTTCAAAGTGCAAGTCGACAATGCAGTGATGCGCGCGACGGCGATGCTCGCGAAGTTGCGATGAGTCCGAACTCAGGCCTCCCCTTCGTTGTCCACGGACAACTTCCCCCGTTGAAAGAGCCGACACTTGTCGTCATGTTGAGCGGCTGGATTGACGCCAGTGGTGCGGCAGGAGCCGCCATGGAGACACTCGTCGAAGCGACGAATTCAGAAGTTCTCATCACTTTCGATTCAGACACGTTCATCGATTACCGCGCACGTCGACCCGTCATGGAGCTTCGCGCTGGCGTGAACACACGTATCAATTGGGTGACCCCTGAGTTGCGCGTCGGCCACGACCGCGAGGGCACCGATGTTTTGATGCTCGTCGGGCCAGAACCCGACGCAAACTGGAAGTTCTTCGCCGCGACGGTCGCTGAATTGGCGTCACAATTGGGCGTACGACGGATGGTGGGGCTTGGTGCGTACCCCTTCGCAGCACCGCACACACGTCCCGTCGGAGTGTCAATCACCACTCCCGACGCGAATGTGGCAGACCGAATGTCGTATGCCAAGAACACCGTCGACGTGCCAGCTGGCGTCGAGTCCGTGCTCGAGCATGCATTGTTCGACCGCGGAGCAGAAGTCATCGGACTGTGGGCACAAGTTCCGCACTACATCGCCACCATGGCGTACCCGGCAGCGAGTGCAGCCCTACTGACACAGTTATGCGACATCACTGGTCTGCGCATTGACGTCGCACCACTGCGCCGCGAGGCGACGATCCAGCGCGAGCGTCTCGACCAACTCATCGTCAACAACGAAGAGCATCTGGCGATGCTTCGCCAGATGGAAGCGGTGTACGACACCCAGCACGGCGACACAGTCGACCCCGACGGAACTCCGCTGACCCCTGCCGAACTACCCTCAATGGAGGAGTTGGCCGCGGAAGTCGAACAGTTCCTGCGCGACCAGACCTGACGGCGCCAACAGCGCTTCATTGCCTGAAAGGGGCTCACCATGAAAGTCGACGCGACACTTCGACCAGATCTTCATTTGGTCGCCGACGAGACGACGCGCGCAGAAGCTGCCGGTTATTCCGGACTGTGGACCGCGGAGACGTCACACGACCCGTTCTTTCCACTCCTTCTTGCCGCCGAACACAGCAAAGACATCGAACTCGGCACCTCGATCGCTGTCGCCTTCGCCCGGAATCCGATGACTCTCGCCAACATCGCGTGGGACCTACACGCTTTTTCGAAGGGTCGTTTCATCCTCGGTCTGGGAAGTCAGATC
>SXWG01000146.1 GCA_005789925.1 Actinomycetota bacterium
GGGGGCCGTCGATCTGGTGATCCAAGTCGAGTCACCAGGAGCGGTCAGCCGAGGGCTGCAACGCATCGGGCGCGCGGGGCACCATGTCGGCGAGCCAAGTGCCGGCACGATCTACCCGAAACATCGGCACGACTTGCTCGAGTCGGCGGTGGTGGTGCGTCGCATGCTCGACGGTGCCGTTGAATCGACCGCATACTTGCGCAACCCGCTCGATGTGCTCGCACAGCAGATCATCGCCCATCTGTCGATCGCTGGCGACGTGCAGGTTTCCGACCTCGTCGCCATGGTGCGACGTTGCGCGAACTACGCCGACCTCGCCGACGATGTGTTCCACGGAGTGCTCGATCTGCTGAGTGGTCGGTATCCGAGCGAAGAGTTCAGTGAGTTGAAGCCCCGCATTGTGTGGGACCGCATCGCCGCGACGGTGCGGGCACGTGACGGGGCACAACGTCTCGCCGTCATCAACGGTGGCACGATCCCTGACCGCGGTTTGTTCGGTGTCTTTTTGCCTGACGGAACAAGGGTCGGTGAGCTGGACGAAGAAATGGTCTACGAGTCACGTCCAGGCGAGACGTTTCTGCTCGGGGCAAGCACCTGGCGCATCGAGGACATCACGTTCGAGCGTGTCATCGTCACCCCCGCGCCCGGAGAGCACGGCAAGATGCCTTTCTGGCACGGCGACAGAATTGGTCGGCCTGTCGAATTAGGCAGGGCATTCGGAGAGTTCCTTCGAGCGATGCGAGAGCTTGACGGGGAAGCGGCACTTCAGGTCCTCGCTGAGCGACATTGTCTCGATGCGCGTGCAGCGTCGAACGTCATTCAATACCTCGACGAACAGGCTGAGGCAACGGGTGTGGTGCCCGATGATCGCACGATCGTGGTCGAGAGGTTCCGAGACGAAATCGGCGACTGGCGTGTGTGTATCCACAGTCCCTTCGGAACGCCGGTGCACGCTCCGTGGGCGATGGCGATCGAGCGGCACTTCATCGAGAAGTTCGACATGCACATCGAAACGATGTGGGGTGACGACGGAATCGTCCTTCGACTTCCTGAAGCCATCGAGAACCTGAGCGTCGATGAGTTCTTGTTCGACCCAGAGCAGGTGCGAGACATCGTCGTCGATGCGGTGCCACAGACGTCACTCTTTGCGGCTCGATTCCGTGAGTGCGCTGCACGTGCACTACTACTTCCACGACGTCGACCAGATCAGCGAACACCACTGTGGCAGCAACGACAACGAGCGGCAGACTTGCTCGCTGTCGCTGCCAAACATCCGACATTTCCGATGTTGCTCGAGACGAGTCGAGAATGCCTTCAAGACGTGTTCGATCTGCCGGCGCTACAGAGCATTCTCGGTGCGTTGAGGTCACGAACCATCCGCATCGTTAGTGTCGACACTCCGAAGGCTTCACCTTTCGCACAGAGCCTCTTGTTCAATTGGATCGCGTCGTACATGTACGAGGGCGATGCACCTCTGGCAGAACGTCGGGCTGCCGCACTTGCTCTTGATCGTGACCTGCTGAACAGCCTTCTTGGTGCTGAGGAACTTCGCGAGTTGCTCGATCGAGAGGCCATCGCAGAAGTCGAACTTGACCTTCAATCTCTGTCAGAGCACCGAAGGGCACGAACCTTCGACGAGTTACATGACGTGCTTCGCAGAATTGGCGATCTGACCATCGCCGAACTTCGCGCGCGTTGTGACGGTCCCGCAGACGCGTGGCTCGCAAGCCTCATTTCAGATCGTCGAGCAATTGCAATCCAACTAGCCGGTGACGAGCGTTTCATCGCCGCAGAAGATGCCAGTCGGTATCGCGACGCGTTCGGTTGCGCCCTGCCACTTGGTCTGCCGACGTCGTTCACCGAACCAGTGGCCCATCCGCTCGACGAAGTCGTGGGTCGCTTCGCGCGTACTCACACCCCATTTGTGACCAAGGCTGTCGCTCAACGTTTCGGAGTCACTGTCGAACGGGCGACGGCAGTGCTCATGGCACTTGAGGCTGCCGGACGCCTTGTACGAGGTGAATTCCAGCCCGACGGCACAGAAAGAGAATGGTGCGAGGCCGACGTGTTGCGCACGTTGCGCCGCCGATCGTTGGCCAGATTGCGCAAAGAAGTCGAGCCGGTCGAACACGCAGCGCTCGGCCGATTCCTGCCGCAGTGGCAATCCGTCGGGTCTGCGCAGCGCGCAACCGAGGGTTTAGTCACCACCGTGTCGGTGTTGCAGGGAAGCGCCATTGTCGCGAGCACTCTCGAGTCAGATGTCCTGCCACTTCGTGTGCGCGGATATCGCGCAGCCGATCTCGACGCATTGTGCACGGCAGGTGAGGTCGTGTGGGTCGGAGCCGGAGCAATCGGGGCGAACGACGGTCGGGTTCGCTTGTTCTTCGCGGACCAAATGGATCTTCTCGTCACATCCCTCGAACCGCAGCAAGCCCCAGATGGTGACCTGCATGTGGCTATTCGCGAACATCTTCGCCAGCGCGGTGCGGTGTTCTATTCACAACTTCGAGCTGCAGCACCGCATGCAAGTGACGCTGAAGTGTTGACAGCGCTGTGGGACCTTGTGTGGGCAGGGGAAGTCACGAATGATTCACTCGCACCGTTGCGTGCGTACCTTTCTGGCGGACGAGGGGCTGCAGCGCAAACTCGCGCACGGCACACTGGTCGTCATCAACGCCCACGACCTGGTCGCTTGACTCGTATCGGTCCTCCAACTGGTGCAGGTCGGTGGAGTCTCGTTCCGACGACGTCCGGTGCGCACACTGCAGAGTCAGCGATGGCGTATGCGCAACAACTTCTCGAGCGCCATGGTGTCGTCACGCGCGAGGCTGTGCTCGCCGAGGGAGGAGTCGGCGGTTTTGCGGCGGTGTATGCGGTCTTCAAAGTCATGGAAGAACGCGGGCATGTGCGACGCGGTTATTTCGTGAACGGACTCGGTGCTGCACAGTTCGCTCTTCCTGGCGCGGTCGATCGACTGCGCGATGTGCGAGAGCGCATCGATGCCGAGCTTCATCCCGAGTTGCAACCTGAACCGATTGTTCTCCCTGCCACTGATCCTGCCCAGCCGTACGGATCAACGGTGCCATGGCCGATGTCGGAAGGGCGACCATCGCGCAGTGCCGGTGCATTGGTCGTGTTGCACGAAGGGGAAGCGCTTGTCTGGTTCGATGCCCGCAGTCACTCGCTGGTGACGTTCCCATCGGCTGAAACTGATCATTCCTGGGCAGAGTCATTCGCGAAATTGGTGAAAGATGGACGACGTCGATCAATCGAAATTCGCAAAGTGAATGGCACGCCGCTCGATGCTCGACACGATTGCGTGCCTCACCTCGAGCGTGCTGGTTTCGTTGGCGGCTACCGAGGTTGGGTGTTGCGCGACTGACCGAGTGAGCGCAGCCCGGCCCATGCCAGACCACCGATCTGGCGACCAACGTCGACCGGGTCGAATGTCTCACCACTAGCGACCAGGTGTCTACTGACTGACTCTGACATGCCCACGAGGCCGTAGGCCATGGTGCGCCGCACTGATTCGCTGATGTCAGCAGCAATGAGAGGAGCGATCGCATCTGCAATGGCGCGCTCGACGCGTCGAATGGCGCCGGCGAATTCTTCATCGAGTCGAGCCCCACCACCGAACAACAGGTTGAAGGCGTCTTGGTGTGCGAGGACCCAGCTGAAATACGCGACCATTCCGCGTTCGGTCTGTTCGCGGCCATCGGCAGAGTCGACAGCCGCCTTCGTTATGGCTGCGATGAGGTCATTGCCGACAGCGTCGAGCAACTCGAGGTACAACTCACGTTTGCTGTCGAAGTGTTGATAGATGACGGGCTTCGTCACACCGATCGCGTCTGCGATGTCGTCCATCGAAGTCTCGTGATAGCCACGGTGCGAGAAGGCGACCAACGCCGCATTCAGGATTTGTTCCCGCCGTTCGCCGGACGTCTGCTTCGTCGACATGTCACAGACCTCTTTCTCTGTCGTCACGTTCAGCAGCTTTGACGGCGTATCCGAGGACGATGGACGGGGCGAGCAGAATCGAGCCAGCGATGAGGCTGATGATGACGATGGTGACAAGCGGACCCGAAAATCCGATTGCAAATGCGATGACAAAGCAGCTGATACAGAATGCGTAGAGCAGGTATCCGATGCGATTGGCAAGCAAAGTGTAGTGAGCGATGCGAGCACGCCGCTGCCGAACTGGGTCGGTGTTGCTGTTCGAGTCGTTCATGACGACTCCCAGCGTAAGCGACTACAGGTTGGTGGGGGTGAGCCTGGTGAGGTTCTCGTAGAAGAAATAGAGGATGACGACGAACGGGACAAGCGCAATGCCGTGGATGACCAATTGACGACCACGACGTCGTCCGACAAAGCCCCCTATCCACCACATGGCAACTGCGGCGAGGCCCCAGAGCAAAGTCTCAGGAACTGCTGAGGGATCATGCAGCCAGCCTTCGCCCAACACTTCGTCGTCAGACGTCGATGACTCAGCACTCGTCGGAGATGGTGTCGATGTGGGTGGTGTCCACCGTGCTGTCGTCGCAACGGGTTCACGCAGGTCTGCTGACACGATGAGCCGGTTGGCAGATGTCCACTTCGGATGGCAGGTGACGAGAGTTGGGACTCCCTTTGTCGGATCAGCCGTTTCGAGGACTTCGACTGCAGACGGCTTCACGATGTCGACGGAGCGCACGTCATAGGTGAAGGATCCCTCGCGAGTCGTGATGGTGATCACGTCTCCTTTTTCCAGTTTGTCGAGGTCGGCAAATGGGGCACCGAACGTGCTGCGGTGTCCGGCAATCGCAGTGTTGCCGAGGCTTCCTGGCAAGGCAGTGTCGGGAAAGAGGCCCGGCCCCTTTTTTAGTGCCTTGTATGTAACTCCTGCGACGATCCAAGAATCGACTTTGATTTTCTCAATCGAAATCTTTCCGACGGCGTCACCGGTATCGATTCCGTTTGCATCGATGGTCGATAGTGGACTTGTTGCCGTTGTGGTCTCTGGTGGGGCTGTGGCTGACGTGAACTGCTTCTCAAAGTCCTCCTGGAACCGTGCGGTCTGGATGCCAGTGCCCCAGAGTTGGTACGCCGTGA
>SXWG01000147.1 GCA_005789925.1 Actinomycetota bacterium
ACAATCTCGGCGAAATCATCAACGCCACGATGCACGTCATCGACAACCCGAAGGCCACACCCGACGATCTCATGAAGTTCGTCAACGGCCCCGACTTCCCGACAGGCGGCGTCATCTTGGGCAAGGCCGGCATCATCGATGCGTATCGCACCGGTCGCGGCAGCGTGAAAATGCGCGCGGCGGTCACCATTGAAGAGGGTCGTCGTGGTCGCATGGAAATTCGTGTCACCGAACTTCCGTATCAGGCAAGTTGCTCTGCGATCGCAGCGCGTATTCAAGAACTTGTCGATGGTGGCGAGCTTGACGGCATTGCCGACGTGAACGATGCATCGTCTGGTGGTGCCACCAATCTCATCATCGAATTGAAGCGCGATGCGAATGCCAATGTCGTCTTGAACAACCTGTTCACGCTCACCCAGTTGCAGTCAAGCTTCCCGGTGAACATGGTCGCTCTTGTCGACGGTGTGCCGCGCACGCTGAATCTGGCCGATGCCATCACCGGATACGTCAATCATCAACTCGAAGTGGTCACGCGTCGCACGCAGTACCGCCTCGACAAGGCGCGTGATCGCGGGCACATCCTCGAAGGTCGTCTGAAGGCACTGAATGTCATCGACCGCATCATTGCTCTCATTCGTAAGAGCGAAGATGCAGCCGCAGCCAAAGACTTGCTCATGAAGAAGCCGTATTCCTTCAGCGAGCGTCAGGCCATCGACATCCTCGACATGCAGTTGCGTCAGCTCACCCGTCTGTCGCGCATCGACATCGAGAAAGAACTCGCCGATGTGCAGGCACGCATCAAAGAGTACGAGTCGATTCTGAAGAGCGATGCGAAACTGCGCAGCGTCATCAAGAAAGAACTCGAAGAAGTGCGCACCAAGTACGCCACGCCGCGCGTGTGCCGCATCACGCACGACACCGGCGAAATGAGCCTCGAAGACCTGGTCGATGACAAGGAACTGGTCGTTGTCATGACGCAGGCTCAGTACGTGAAGGCCGTGTCAGCGTCCTCGTTCCGTACGCAAAGCCGTGGTGGACGCGGAGTGAAGGGCGCGACCCTCAAGGAAGACGACATCGTTCGCCGCGTGTTGTTCACCACCGCACACGCGCATTTGCTGTTCTTTTCGAATCGTGGTCGCGTGTACAAGATCCGCGCTGCCGACATTCCCGAGCGTGAACGCACAGCGAAGGGCATACCCATCGTCAACTTGTTGCCGTTGCAGGCTGGCGAAACCATCCAGGCCATCATCGACACCCGCGAGTTCCCAGGCGAGCGCTACCTCTTCTTCGCGACCAAGCAGGGAACAGTCAAGAAGACCGCATTCGACGCGTACAACAGCAGCCGTCGCGATGGTCTCATCGCGTTGAATCTGAAGAACGGTGACGAACTGGTGCGTGTCATCGAGACAACCGGCGACGACGACATCTTCTTGGTGTCACGTAGCGGTCAGGTCATGCGCTTCAACGAAAAGGAAGTGCGTCCGATGGGTCGAACCGCTGCCGGAGTGCGTGGTATTCGTCTGAAGGCGAACGACGAAGTCATCAGTGCCGACGCAGGTCGCGGAGACGATTCGTTGCTCATCGTGAGCGATGCGGGTTATGCGAAGCGCACCGTCATTGATCAGTTCCCTCGCAAGGGTCGCGGTGGCCAGGGCGTCATCGGCGTGAAGATCACCGAGAAGAAGGGCCGCGTCGTGGCGGCATTCATGGTCGGGGCTGAAGACGAGGTCGTTGCAGTCGCGTCGAACGGTGTCACCATTCGCACTGCGGTGAAGGAAATTTCGTCGCAGGGTCGTGCTGCCACCGGTGTTCGACTCATGAACGTCGACAAGGGTCATTCGGTCGCATCAGTCGCACCAATCCTCAGCACCGACGAAACCTGACGGTCGCTCACCATGCCGTTCTTCGGCGCTGTCTTCGTGTGCATCACCGCTGTGTGTGCTGTCGGCATGTCTCGAGTCGGGTCAGTGCTGGTGCAACAAGCGACCACGCAGAATCTTGCTGACAGCGCTGCCTTGGCCGGTGCGACCACGTTCGATGAAGCGGTGGTGCAGAGGCTGGTCGAAGTACAGCACGGCAAGCTCGACTGTTTCAGCGTTGATGACCTCGTGGTGAGAGTGTGTGTCAGCGTGGGCGAATCACATGCGACTGCCACTGCTGCTGCCGGGCCAGTGGAAGTGCCAGTCGCACCGGCAGATCGCTGACCACTCAGGTCGCTTGACTCTCAATACACTTGCCTCGTGGTCGACAACAACGAAGTGAGCAACCTGTCACGCGCACTCGTGCGTCGGCGCGTGCGTCGCGTTGTGCGTGTCATTCGCGAGATCGACGTGTGGAGTGTGCTCAGGGTCGGGGCGGTGTTCCACCTTGCGTTGTATGTGGTGCTGCTCGTGACATCTGTGTTGTTGTGGAACGTGGCCAGCGCAACCGGCACCGTCGACAACATCGAGTCGTTCATGGAGTCCTTCGGGTGGGACACGTTCACCTTCGACGGTGGCGCCCTGTTCCGCAATGTCGGGGTGCTCGGTTTCTTTCTTGCAGTGCTCGGTACGGGGCTGTGGGCCATTGGAGCAGTGGTGTTCAACCTGATCGCCGAGTTGGTGGGCGGCGTGCGTGTCACCGTCCTGGAGGAAGAAGTAGTCGAGCGGCCCGACGGTCTCTGACGGGAATTGCAACCGGTGATTGCCTGGCCAGTTTGGGGTCGGCGCGGTCACCTATAGGCTTTACCACTCTGTAGGACAGATGTTCTGCGGGGCTATAGCTCAGT
>SXWG01000148.1 GCA_005789925.1 Actinomycetota bacterium
AGAACTCGCGCATCCAGCCTTTCAATGTGCGGTTGGCGTTCGACATGCGCTTGTCGAGCACTTTTCCGTCGCGATTGTCCTTGCCGGGTGAGGTGTAGGTGACGAACTGAGGGAATTGACCCGTGATGTCAAGCTGCATCGCAGTCTCACAACCCACGTACACGAGTGTGTCGGCGAGCAGGTGGATGTCGGCGTCTCCGACGGTGACGTGCATCAGCTTTCCGTCTTCGCGTATACATGCGGCGCTCCGGATTGTGTACACCTTGTCATGAAAGTCCTCGCCCCAGTTCACGCTTCCGGCATCACGTACGACGTTTCTTCCCTTCAACACGACGGGTGGCAGGTTTTGGCGCATCGCACGCCACGAACCGTCGTTGGTGAAGTCGCGTCCGTACACACCGATGGAAACCTGACCATCGGGAGAGATAGCGAGCGTGGCGAGACCTTTCTTCAGTGGTCGAACGATTTTTCCTTCGGCCATGTATCCGCCGTCGGTGTGTTCCCATCGGAAGCCACCGTTGAAGCTGGCAACGAGTGCCGGCACAGCACGCACTTGCACTTTGTTGCCGTTCGTCCACGGACCACCACCAGGCAACTCGTTGCCGTTGTACATCGCCGCACGCACACGGGACTGATCAATGACCGCGACGCTTGCGACGACCGAGCCGTACTTGCGTGACGGGCGCAATGACGTCGCCCAGGCGACAGGGCTACCTTGCAACTTTGCGATTGGTGTCCACTTGCCTTCACCACGCAACGGAGACGCAAGAACCGGTGTGATGTCTTGGGGGCCGGCGTAGGGAAGCGCTGGGTCGTCGGGAGCAGTCGTTGTCGTGGGTACGGGAGCCGGAACTCCGGTCTCGATGTCACCTTGTGAGCCGGTGGCAGTGGTGTTGGCGACGATGTCGGCGGGGTTGGTCGTCGTGGTCGAGGTCTGTGCAGTGACCGATGTAGCTGTGATGGTCGACGTCGTGGTGGGAACAGTCGTCGGGGGCATCGTCGTCATCGTGTCGTCGATGTCAGCGGTGTCATCTGTCGCGAGCCCAAGCTCGGTCGCGTCCTCTGTCGACGGTGGGTCCGTACGCAACCAGAGCTCGAGCACGTTCACCACTGCACCCAAGTTGTTGTTGCGGGCCCATTGCGCCACGTTCTGTTGAACGGCGACACCAGGGTTCGCCAACACGTACGACACCACCGAGGTTCCCACGATGATGCCAAACACCACCACGAGGGCGGCGACTGACAGAAGAAATTTGCGACGACGAGTCATGGGTTCAGAAGCGACGCATCTCGCTCTTCAAAAGATCGAGACCGAGATTGCCGAGGTTCAGGCCGAATGCATGCCAGTCGCGCAAGTTGAACGAGGCACCATGCTTGGCCTTTGCTTCGTCACGAAGTGCGAGCCATTCACGTTCGCCCAACTTGTACGAGATCGCTTGAGCTGGCCAACCGAGATATCGATTCACCTCGCTCCAGTTGAATTCCTCGTCACTCGACGAGCGGGCGTTCATGAACTCAAACATCAGATCTGGTGTCCAGGCCTCACCCGGATGCCATGACGAGTGTTTCGGAATGGGAAGTTTGCAGTGCACACCACAATCCACCACCACGCGGGCAGCGCGGAACACTTGTGCATACAAGTAGCCAAGGCGATATTCCGGGTTGTCGAGAAATCCGAATTCGTCCATCAGCCGCTCGGCGTACAACGCCCAACCTTCACCGTGTCCCGACACGAATGTGTTGCGTTGGTAGCGCGAGAGGCGATCGCGGTTCACTGTGGCGACTGCGATTTGCAAGTGATGACCCGGAACACCTTCGTGATACGCCGTCGTCGGCTCTCCCCACCGTGGAAACACCGTGCGACCATTCGCCGGGTACCAGGTGCGACCTGGGCGGGTGAGGTCTTCACTCGGGCCTGTGTAATACATGGCGGCCGCGCCACCAGGTGGCGAAATCATTGCTTCGACGGTACGTACGCGTGGGTCGATGTCGAAGTGACCGTTGGACAACAAGAAGTTCATCGCTTCATCCATCAGCTCTTGCAACCACGCACGCAGGTTCTCTTCGCCGTGCACTGCGCGATTCGGATCAGTGTCGAGCAATTGACGCACTTCGTTCACCGACGCACCGGGAACAATCTGTTGTGCGACCTTCTTGATTTCGGCATCGAGACGCATCGTTTCTTCCCAGCCCCACTCGTATGCGTCTTCTGCAGAAATCTGCATGCCGAGAAATCGACGACGTGCAACTTCGTGTGCGTCACGACCACAGCCGTCCTCCGTGCGCGCGTGTCGTGCGTACGTCGAGCGCAAGAGCTCTGCGGTCTCTGCCATGGCACGACTTGCTTCGGCGGCTGCGTTACGAAGAGCATCCATCGGTGCACCAGGAACCGATGCCGCAGATTCCGCGAACGTGGTGAAGAACCCCGGTGCACTCGGGGTGCCTGCCCACGCTGTCAATTGATCAGCCTGTCCGTTCACTTGTCGCAATGATGCGGTGATGCCACGCTCGATGCCGAGCGACCATGACTCGCGCATGCCAGCGAATGCTGCGGGCACGTTCGCCATTCGCTTGGCGATGACGTCCCAATCGTTCGCTGAGTCGGTGGGCATGAGGTCAAAAATCGAGCGGGCAGCGTCGACATCGCCGGCGATGATGCGAATGGACGACAAGTGGTCACCGGCGTCGAACGCCATGATGTCGGCCTGGAGACCTTCGCGCAGCACACCAGCGGCGAGTCGGTCGTCATCAGAGTCGGCGGGTAGCGCATCAAGTTGCGCGAGCGTCGACCGAGACAGGGCTTCGCGCGCCGCGTGTCCGGCGGGGCTGAAGTCGGTCATGAGGTGGTCGTAGCCGGGAATACCCAAGTACGTGGCGGTACCAGGGTCGAGGGCGGCACTCTGCTCGATGTACGTGTCAGACAGGGCGAAGACGGGAGATGTCATCTCGCCAATGTAGGCGGTCGATCAGTTGTCGCGCTTGCCGCGCAGGTGCTTACCGATGTAGGCGACCACCACACGCTGGCGTTCTTCGTCCAGATAGATGTGGATGCGGAACAAGTGCATCTTTCGCCCCCGACGTAGGTGCGCTTCCGCACGAACGGTGCGACCATCGAGAGAGATCAGGTAGTCCTCTTCGTATTTCTGTCGTGCGGTGTCAGAGATGGTCGGCGCGTAGTCGAGACCGACGTTGCGACATGCGAGTTGGAACGATGTGCGGTTTAAGTCACCGCTCATCCATGCGCGTGCGACGTCGTTCAAGCGGGCGAGGTCTTGCAACACCGCGATTGGTTCCGGACCTTCAAGTTCTTCACCCGATTCAATCGCCCGAGGATGGAAATAGAGACACGTGCACTTTTCCTGTGCGATGCGCAATGCTTCTTTCATGGTGGCGACGATGGTCCCAGATGCCATCGAACCTGCCATGGTCTCGAGTGTCACGTTGCGCAACACCAACTCGTCGACGACTTGCACTTTTTGTTCGAGCTGTGAGCGCTGTTCCGCGATCATGCGGTCGGCACTTGCCACTGCGCCTTCAAGTTCACTGATGCGTCGCATCGCAGATTCGTAGGCGACTTCCAATTCATTGCTGTCTTCGAATGATTCAGTGTCTTCTTCGTCGTCATCATCGAGATATGCATCAGCGGGCGGTGGTGGAACACGCGGCGGTGCAAGTGAGAGTGCAGCGGTCTTCAACACCTCTTGCACCAGATGTTTGCCTTCGGGAATTCGCGATGCAGGTGGCATCTCGCGCATCGACAAGGTCATCACGTCGCGCGGACCTGCCCAGTACACGTAGATCGAACCAGGTGACGTGAGTGACTCACCAGTGATGTCGATGAACCCCTTCACGGCTTCAGCAGAGTCAAGACAGAAAGAATGCACGAGACCAGAGAGCGGACCAGCACCCTTTGCGAACAACGCAGAGGTGTTCCGCTCATAGTCACGCACTTCGATGAGCACCGGCAGGTTCCGACCCGGCGCACTCACGAGCATCGCACCTACACTTTGACCTCCGAGTGCGTCACGGATGATCTCGGTGTCTGCGGTGACGCGTCGGTTGGCGTCGTACACCGGTATCGCGCGCAACACTCGCTGTACCAATTGAACCAAGTTCGGTGGCACCGAAGTCGCATTCATCTTCGTGATGCGCTGACTCATCGGCAATGTCACACTGCGGATGTCGAATGTGAGTGACGACCCGTTCATGACGACCGTGATGTCCGTGGCAGTCGAGTGTGACGCGTTCGGCGCGTTCACGCTGATCGACACGCGGAACACCGGGTCGTCAGACCCCTCGCGAGTGCGCACGAAGGTACCCGCGGGTCGTTCCTCGGGTGGGTACTCGTCGACCAGCCAATCGCTGACCAAGTCGACGAGGCGAATGCGATCTGCGTCGTCGCAGTCGTCAGCTGTCAGAGAAATCGCATATGTGGTGATCATCGGTGATCACCTGCGTGCGCAGTCGTCAGCTGGTCAGCGGTACGGCTCGAGCGCCTCATGAATGGCGCAGAGTGCGGAAGACACGACGGCTGCCTCATCAGGGGCGAGTGTAAGCAGTCGGTCGAACGCGGAGGCTTCGATATTGATGGATGGGCTCAATTGGTACGAGTCCTGGCTCTCGATGCTGGGTTCCTCGATGTTGAGTCGCGCGTTGCAACCCACTTCGCGGTCGATCCAGCACTGGGCCGCAGTTCCGAGGGCCTGGGTCGTCCAGCCGGTCTCGAGCCCGAACGTCCAGGCGCCCTGGGGCAGCGCGCGTCGATCGACAGCGACGTGTTCAGGGACGCGACTGACCGGCACTTGCATACGAACAATCGGACCGGAGTGATCTGCATGATTCACCGTCACGACGACGGTGTCTTGGTGCACCGGAATCACCATCGGGTCGTCATGCAAGAGCGGAGTGTGAGCGAACTGATCGGGTGTGACGACTTCCCACACCCACGGCCGTCCGGCGGAATCGATGGCGGGAACTTGCATACCGACCCATGCGATGTCGAGGCCTTTGAGCGACACGGGTTGCCACGTGAGCACATCAGACAGTCGCGCGAGGGACTGCTTCACGGTGTCGACGAGACCGGGCATCGGTGTCAATCGTGCCAAGTGGCGCCGTCGAGATGGTGGATACCTATGTGAACTGGCGGGTAGCTACGTGCTCATTGCGATGAGCGAGTCCAGAACGTGGCTCGCCATGCATCGGTCGTCTCACCGTCGACGAAGAGTCGCCATTCAAAAGTGCGACCTTCCGGGAGCGGACTCGGTGCGAAGTTGACAGCGAACGGAACGTTGATGTCAGCACCCTCGGGGTGTTCGTCGCCTGGTCGACTCACAGTGAATGAGCCATGAAAACCGATGTTGTTGCCGTCAGGACCTGTGATCGCGTGACCATCAGCATCGATGAGATTCAACATGAAGGTGTGCTCAGTGTCGGTGTGACTCCACGGCACTTCGAACATGACGCCGATGCCACAGGGTGCGGGGCCGGGTCCGACGACACACCAACCTCCGCCGACCAATGTGAGCTTTCCATCAGACACCGACGCGTAGTCGGCGAGCATCATGGTCGCTCTCATGACAGCGTGATGCTCGTCGTCACGCGTCCGGCACGTGGATGTTCAGCGACCACGTTCACTGTGGTTCCACGTGTGGCCTTCACCGTCCACGTGGCCAACGCTCGGTCTCCCGTACCGTCGCTCATGGCACCACCGTTCATGCGCAGTGCGACGCGACCTTCGAGTTGTCCGAGCTTTTTGCGTGATCCCTCGCCGATCGGTGTCGCACCAGTGATGTCGACGGTGAGTGGCAACACGAGGTTGTGCTTGTTCGCATATGTCGTGATGTACGTGGGAAGCCACCCTGTGTTCGCGACCCCCACACGCACGAGCCATGTGTCATCGCCCAATTGCTTGGCATCGGCGAGAAGAATCTCCAACTTCGGACTCTTCAACGCCTGGTGTACCGCGAAACGAGAATGCGGTGCCACTTCGTCGAGCAGTTTCGATGTCGGCGCATTGGTCCAGATGCGGAACATGTCGGCACCACCAAGTTCCACGGCACCGAGTTGTGGGTGATTGAACGAATACCACTGCACATACGAACCAGGTGCATGGGTGTCGCTCCATTTCGCCACAGCAAGCTCCTGTTCGACTGTCGGTCCGAGGTACCAGATGTGTGTCGAAGAGCGTTCATTCGTGGCGGCGG
Source organism: Actinomycetota bacterium (assembly GCA_005789925.1). Classification (GTDB taxonomy): domain Bacteria; phylum Actinomycetota; class Acidimicrobiia; order Acidimicrobiales; family Ilumatobacteraceae; genus UBA2093. Next base: position 6,204 of record SXWG01000148.1, read on the forward strand.
CGACGGCATCCCAAAACTCTGTCGTCCAGCCGACAAGACCGAGGTGTTCATACACCCAGTCGTCGGCTGCACCACTCATGACATGCGACTTGTCCCAGGTGAAGCTCTCGTACACCGAATACACGGGGTAGGTGGAGAGATCTGTGCACGCACGACCAATCTCGTTGTACACCCACAGGTCTTCGGGTGGAAGCGCCGAGTCGGCTTTCATGCTCGACGGTCGAAGCAGAATTCCGCCCGAGGTGTGATACGCGTTGTAGCCGCAGATATTCGGACGTGCAGTGATCGCGCGCACGAGTGCATCGATCTCTGGTTCTGACATCGGGTGATCGCCCGCTCCTCGCGTGCCCGGGTCCCATCCGGCTGGAAAGTTGCGGTTCATGTCAAGACCGCGCGGATTGCGCGGTTGTGGAATGGTGAAGCCGTCGTAGTCGGCAATCGTTCCTTCGCTCAACACGCGGTAACGCTGCGCGCCATGCGGTGCGTCCGCGTGGTCGACCGGAATCATGACGCGGGCATCAGAGGGGTGTTCAACCCATGCACCGTGTTCGTCCTTGACACGCATCGTGAGGACGCGCCCGTCTCCATTGATGTCTTCATGTGTGAGCAGACCTGGCCAACGATGTCCGTCACGCCACGGCCACGGGCGCACACTCGAACGCACGAAATACGGTCTGTCAGCGAGTGCTGCTTCGACGCCGTCTGGGTTGACACGCGGTGCGACGTAGAACGTGCGAGTACGCAGTGCATCGACAACGTCCGCATCACCCGCGACGTGACCAGACACCAAATGTTGAATGAGGTGCAATGCAGCGACCCCACCAGTGACTTCGACTGCGTGGATGTTGGCGTCGACCCAATGTGCTGGTTTGTGTTCGGCCGCACCCGTCGATGTGTCGGTGATCGTTGCGAGCCACAAGTGTCGACCTTCGAACGATGTGCCGTACGAGGACAGCGACACGAGATTCGGGTGTTCGGCTGCGACGTTCTGCAGCCACTCGGTCATGTTGTGGTATTTGAGGAACCTGTCGAATGCATACGCGGTCGTCGCCATGGGCAGAGCCTATGAGCATGGGTCAGTAGGGTTCTCATGTGATGGCAACGGCCGACACCGCTTATATGCGCGCACGTGCGAGAGTGCGTGACGGGGCTGACCACCACGTTGAGGCCCGCGGTCTCATTGCACAGATGACGGTCGAAGAACGTCTGCACTGTCTTGATGGTGGAGCGCCCGTCGCAGGTGGCTTGGCCGACATGTCGCGTGGCGGGTACCACCGTCGTCCATTCCGTGCGTGTCGAGTCGAGCGGCTCGGCATACCCGGCTTTCACTTCAGTGACGGCCCGCGTGGTGTGGTGGTGGGCCCGGCGACTGCTTTTCCAGTGACCATGGCACGTGGTGCGAGCTTTGATCCTGAGTTGGAAGAGCGCATCGGCGATGCCATCGGGGTCGAACTGCGAGCGGTCGGGGCCGACCTGTATGGCGGGGTGTGCGTGAACATCTTGCGACACCCGGCATGGGGTCGGGCACAAGAGGTGTACGGCGAAGACCCACACCACATGGGCGTCATGGGCGCAGCCCTCACTCGCGGTGCACAGCGACACGTGATGGCCACAGTGAAACACTTCGCACTGAACAGCATGGAGAATGCTCGTTTCAGTGTCGACGTGACGTGTGATGAGCGAACCTTGCACGAGGTGTATCTGCCGCATTTCAAACACATCATCGATGAAGGCATCGCGTGTGTGATGAGTTCCTACAACTCTGTCAATGGCTCCTGGTGTGGTGAGAACGAACAGTTGTTGACAGACATCTTGCGAGGGCAGTGGGGATTCGATGGTTTTGTCATCTCAGACTGGATCTTCGGTCTGCGTGATGGAGTGAAGAGCGTCCGTAACGGCCTCGATGTGGAGATGCCGTACCGCATGATTCGTCACGCACCGATTGTCAAAGCAGTCGAGAGCGGCGAGTTGTCGATGGATGTCATTGACGCGGCCGTCGAGCGCACGCTGGCGACGATGTTGAGGTTCGACATCGGTACGCGACCAGTGAGCGACTCGTCGGTCCTGTTCTGCGATGCCCACCGTGAGTTGGCGCGTGAAGCTGCACAAAAGTCGATGGTGTTGTTGAAGAATGAGTCGGTCGACGGCTCATCAGCGTTGCCGCTCGTCGCATCTGCTCTGCGCTCGGTTGCAGTGGTCGGTCGGTTGAGCGACATGCGCAACTTGGGTGACGGTGGCAGTAGTGACGTGATGGCACCCCATGTGGTGACTCCGCTTGCTGGTCTGCGCGAGGCGTTACCAACCGTCGACATCGTGCACGCCGACGGGTCAGATGTGTCCTTCGCAGCTCGGCTCGCAGAAGATGCAGACGTGGCAGTGGTTGTGGTCGGCTACACGAAGGAAGACGAAGGTGAGTTCATCGGCACTTTCGAAGACAGCCAAGACTTGGCGAAGCTCTTTCCGAAGGAACCGCAGCCCGAGTTAGAGGCTGCATATGCGGCCTACATCGCCGAGGTGGATCACGAACTTCCCGACATCATGCGTGAGAAGTCACGTGACGTCGCATTTGCAGTCGGGGGCGACCGAACAACGCTTCGACTTCGTGACGATGATGTCGCACTTATTCGTGCAGTCGCTGAACGTCAGTCGCGGACAATTGTCGTGATCGTCACCGGTTCGGCAGTGGTGATGGAGGAGTGGCGACACGATGTACCAGCGATCGTGATGGGCTGGTATAGCGGAATGGAGGGCGGACATGCACTTGCCGACGTGTTGCTCGGTGTGGTCAACCCGTCGGGTCGCCTTCCGTTTGTCGTGCCGACCACCGAGAACCACTTGCCGTTTTTCGATGCCACGGCGCGTGAGATCACCTACGACTATTGGCACGGCCAGTGGAAGCTTGACCGTGACGGAAACACACCGGCATTCCCGTTCGGGTTCGGCCTGTCGTACACCTGTTATTCCGTTCACGATGCCCATGCACGACGTGACGGGGCGGTGGTGAACGTTGGTGCGCGGGTGTCGAACACCGGAGATCGGCCAGGCGCAGTCGTGGTGCAGGTGTATGCATCGTTGCCTGACGGACAGATCAAACGACCTGGGCGCCGACTGGTCGGTTTCGCACGATGCACGGGTGCCGTCGGCGATACGGCAGATGTCGTGGTGCCGGTACCGGTGCGCACTCTTGCGGTGCGTGACGTGATGCGTCACG
>SXWG01000149.1 GCA_005789925.1 Actinomycetota bacterium
AGTCGATGACGACGACGTCGAGTGCACCAGAGCGAATGAGCATGTCGGCAATTTCAAGCGCCTGCTCCCCGGTGTCTGGCTGTGAGATGAGCAGCTGATCGATGTCGACGCCGATGGCCTTGGCGTACACCGGGTCCATTGCATGTTCGGCGTCGATGTAGGCGCAGATGCCGCCGTTGCGCTGAGCTTCAGCGACCACGTGCATGGCGAGTGTCGACTTGCCTGAGGACTCTGGTCCGAAGATTTCGACGACGCGACCACGTGGCAGTCCGCCAACTCCGAGGGCGAGGTCGAGCGGCAGTGCGCCGGTCGGTACTGCCTCGATAGCCATGGTGCCTTTTTCGCCCATGCGCATGATCGAGCCTTTGCCGAACTGCTTGTCGATTTGGGAGAGGGCCGCATCGAGGGCCTTGTCGCGCTCAGGTGAGGGTGTGCTCATTGTGTATGCCTTTCGTATTCCCGAGCCAGAGCCCGAGGTGTGTTGCTGAGAAGGCGGCACCCTAAGGGAGAGGTGCTGCAGGGTTTTCGGGGGTGTGTACCCCACTGCAACCCTGTGGCACTCCCGGTCTTGGGGAACCGGTGCGTTCGAACAACAGCACTGTAACTACGAACAGGTGTTCGGTCAAGCATTGTGGGGCAGGAATCTTGCCCCACATCCCCTGCTGGGCTGGACCCTGCCGGCGGGCACCGAAATGCCCCGGCTCAGGCCTCTAGGCCCTCCTGGGAGCGGGACTCACGCCAGGCCGCAGCGTCGGCGAGCTCGTCGGGCGTGGGGTTGTTCATGAAGAGATGTACTCCGAACCAGACCGTGTACGTGAGCGGGTATGTGAGAACTGGTATACCGATGGCCAAAACCGCTGCGACCACGAGCAACGGCACGAGCGGCACACCCGCGACGACGGAGATCACCATCCACGCGAGGATCGACCCGAACGTGATGAACACACCCATCGTCGAGGAACCCAATTCAAAACCCTCAAGGTTTCGTTGCCAGTTCAGACCACACGTCTGACACCGTTCGGACTTCTTGAAGAATCCAACGAAGAATGCGCGTCGCCCTCCGCACCATGCACAGCGCTTCACGAGCCCGCGAAGCATCATCTTGGGCAGTGAGACTCGAGTTGTCACCAACTCAAGCGATGAGTTCATCGATGAATTCCTGGAAGACATTCGCGTAACGAAGTGCCTCGTCTTCGGTATGCATCACTGAGATGAGCCACTGCTCATCAAGACCCGGCGGAAGCAGAATTCCACGGTTGATGCCGTGGATCCACTGCGCGAACGCCAAGTCGAAGTCGGTGGCTTTGTAGTCGCGATAGTTGCGAATGTTCTCAGGTGCCCACGTGATGCAACCCTTCGCGCCGAACTTCACCGTGTGTGCAGGCACGCCAGCGTCGACAATGACGTCGTTGCACGCATCGACAAGTGCCTGATTTCGAGAAATCGTCGCCTCGGTCTCGGCAGGAGTGCACACGTCTGCCAGCACCGCTTTCGCGGCGGCCATGCACAGTGGGTTGCCGTTGTACGTGCCGAGGTGAATCACCTTGCCCGCCGTGATCTGGTCCATGCACTCTTGCGTTCCACCGAACGCACCGAGAGGCAATCCCCCTCCGATGCTCTTGGCGAGACATACAAGGTCTGGTGTGACACCGAAATGACCAGTGGCACCCGACCAACCAGCAGTGATACCGGTCTTCACTTCATCGAAGATCAATTTCGTGCCGTACTTGTTGGTGATGTCGCGCACCGCCTTCAAGTAACCGTCGTGCGGCAAACAGATACCGATGTTCTCCATGACTGGCTCGACGATGAATGCGGCGACGTCGCCGTTCTTCAAGACTCTCTCGAGTGCGTCGGGGTCGTTGTATGGAATGACGATGGTGTCACCAAGGACCGCCTGCGTGATGCCTGCAGTCGCGGGCACCGGAATTGGTGCGTCGGCAGGTCCAGCAAGATTGAGTGCCGGCTTCATGGAGATCATCACTTCGTCGTGATGACCGTGATAGCCGCCTTCAACCTTGACGATCTTGTCGCGGCCGGTCACCCCACGAGCAACGCGAATCGCGTCCATCGTGGCTTCTGTTCCTGAATTCGTGAAACGCCACATGGGCAACCCATATCGAGCACCGAGCAATTCGGCGACTTCGGCATTGCTCTCAGCTGGCGTGACGAACAGAGTTCCGTCGTCCAACTGCAATTCAATGGCGCGACGCACGACAGGGTGACAATGCCCGGAGAACAGCGCTCCGAAACCCATGTCGTAGTCGACGTACCGGTTGCCATCGACGTCCTCCATGAATGGCCCCTGAGCGCTACGAACCACGATGGGATACGGGTCATACGCCTGGAAACTGGACGGAACGCCAAGTGGCAGAACTTTTCTCGCTCTGCTGTTCGCCACCTGCGAGTTCTTCGTGCGCTCTGCATATGTCTGCAGTTCGCGCTTCGTGATGTCCTTGGCTCGGTTTGCCAAGGAATGGTGCAACGGTGTGGTCGTCGCTTTCATTATCAACTCCAATAAGTGATAACTCAAATGCTACCCGACGGTTCGAACGGCGCCGCACCGCCATAAGCAATGCCGTTCAGAGTTGGGACTTTCCGCTTCACATGGCACACTTGAGGCTCCCATGGTGGGTATAGCTCAGTCCGGTTAGAGCGCCAGGTTGTGGCCCTGGAGGTCGGGGGTTCAAGTCCCCTTACTCACCCCAATTCGTGGCCCACACGGTCCCGACATACATACATCGCGACAGTGTCGGCACCGCCCCGAAAGGTGCGCAGCACCTATAGTAATGAACCGCGCGCCTTTAGCTCAGCTGGTAGAGCAACGGACTCTTAATCCGCAGGTCCTGGGTTCGA
>SXWG01000009.1 GCA_005789925.1 Actinomycetota bacterium
AATTCGGTGGACGATCGGTCCCTTGTACTTCTCGCTGGTGGGAGGGTCTGGGAGTTTCTCGATGTTCACAAATCGGAATTTCAGCGGACATGACTCAAACGAGCCGATGCGTGACGGTGACAACGAGAGAGGTGTCGGAAAGGGAGAATCAGATGTCACGTGTTGATTCTTGACTATGCGAGTGTGCGCACAGTGCGACCGATGAAGCCGGTAAGCGCGTCCGGGTGGGTGAACGGTCCGAAATGCCCCATCTCGTCCCACTGCACATAGGTGGAGTTGCCCAGTTGCTCGGCGACATTGGCGGCGAATCGGGAGGGCTGAAAGGGCTCCGGTCGGCCGCACAGCACCCAGGTCGGAACGGTGATCTTCGGCAATTCGTGCCACTCGGGAGCCACGCCCCCGGTTTCGTAGGTACGCGCTTCGTGCTCTGGCGAACATTTCAGAACGACCGATCCGTCGGTTTGTTTGGTGAATCCGTGTCGAACATATGCCTCGCGAGCGACGGGGTGGAACGAGTTCATCGGAGGTTTGTTCGCGAAATTGGCCAAAGCTGCGTCGAAAGTGTCGAACGTGCTGCGTCTCTTGCGCGCACCGTCTGCGAGGAAGTTCGATGGTGTTTCCCCGGAGGTGTTCGCTGGCAGCGGCGGAAAGACAATCGGCTCGAAGATGAACAGTGCACGAAACAGTGTCGGCTCGGCCAGAGCCGCCATGAGAAGCGTCGCACCACCCATCGAGTGGCCTATTCCGACGATGGGCACCTCATCGTGTCGCTCATAGGTCACGCGCGCAGCAGCGAGCGCATCGTCGCCGTAGTCCGACCATTTCAGAGTTGAAGGATCGACCCTCTCTGAATCACCGAAGCCTCGGTGGTCAAGTGCCACACAATGCATCTCATCTCTCAGCACGTCGACCATTGGCTGCCAGCAATGTGCGTGAAAGCCGGTCGCATGTGAGAACAGCACCGGTCGCTGCTGATTAGCGGTAGTACGCAGTGACAGTTCGTGTAAGGCGATCGTCGTGCCGTCGACGCTCATGATGCTCGTGGCATCGCTGCATGTGGACACGACAAGCTCAGTTTCAGTTTCTGATGAAACGTCAGCCCTTCAGGGCGTTGATGAACATCTTGGTCTCGTCGGGTACGCCGGCGGGAATGATGTAGCCCTCGGGATCACGGATCTTGTCCCAGTTGTCGCGCACGTCTTCGAGCGAGAGATTCTTGTTGAAATAACCCTCGGCTTCGCCGATGAACACGCGAGCGACACGTCCACCACCGACTGAGTAGACCTCGCCACTCACGTCGCAATCTTCGTGCGACAACCAGGCGACGATCGGGGAGATGTACGCGGGCTGAAGGCTCTGTCCGAGATTGCCGAGCAATGCTTCCGTCATGCGAGTGAGAGCGAGCGGAGCGATGGCGTTCGCCTTGATGTTGTACTTCGCGCCTTCTTGCGCGAGCACTCGAGTGAGTCCGACAAGGCCCATCTTCGCTGCGCCGTAATTTGCCTGACCGAAGTTTCCGAAGATGCCCGCGGCTGATGATGTGGACACGATGCGCCCGTACCCTTGCTCCCGCATGTGCACCCATGCTGGTCGAGTCACGTTGAACGCGCCCTTCAGGTGGACGTCAATGACTGCATCGACCAAGTCGGGAGTCATGTTGTGGAACGACTTGTCGCGCAAGATGCCGGCGGTGTTGATGACGATGTCGACTCGACCGAATGTGTCGATGGCGGTCTTGATGATCGACTCACCACCTGCCGGGGTGCTGACGCTGTCGTAGTTGGCGACGGCTTCTCCACCAGCGGCCTTGATCTCGTCGACGACCTTCTGCGCCGCTGACGTGCTCGAACCGGTTCCGTCAACCGAGCCACCGAGGTCATTCACCACGACGAGTGCGCCGCGACTGGCGAGAAGAAGTGCGTGTTGGCGTCCGAGTCCACCACCGGCACCGGTGATGACAGCGACTTTTCCGTCGTATCCGAGCTTGCTCATGGGGGTCCTTTCGTGCGGCGCGGAACTCGCGCCTCGAGTTGATCAGCGACCGGTCACGCTAGCCCGAGGCGCTCGAGGGCCTCCGCCTTGAGCCGCTTGTAATCGAGTTTCCCGTTCGGGGCCCGTCCGATCGTGGAGATCTCGAGCACCCGCTTCGGGGCCTTGTACGCAGCGAGCGAGGACTTCACGTGTGCGATGAGAGCTGCTTCGTCGAGGTTCTGGCCCGACTGGGTCTCGATGAGTGCCGTGATCGCTTCGCCGAAGCGCTCATCGGGAACGCCGACCACAGCAGCATCGGCGACCGACGGATGTGCCTTCAGGACTTCTTCCACTTCCTCGGGGTACACCTTCTCGCCGCCGGTGTTGATGCACTGACTTCCACGGCCGAGCAACTTCACTGAGCCGTCTTCTTCGACTTCGGCCCAGTCACCAGGAATCGTGTAGCGGACACCGTCGACCATGATGAACGTGGACGCGGTCTTCGCTTCGTCCTTGTAATAGCCGACCGATGTACGTCCACGAAGTGCGACACGTCCGCGTTCACCGGAACCTGGAACGACTTCACGACCATCTTCGGTGATGACCTTTGTGTTCGGTGACAACTTGAATTTTGCCGTTG
>SXWG01000150.1 GCA_005789925.1 Actinomycetota bacterium
ACGAAGTCTGACGTCTTCTACGGCGTGTTGCCACTCTTCCACATCTTCGGCTTGAACGTGGTGGTCGGATGCGCATTCTCTGTTGGTGCATGTGTCGTTTTGGTGCAACGTTTCGACCCGGCGACCGCAGTCGAGACCATCGCAGAACGTGGTGTGACCGTGGTGCCTGGCGCACCGAGCATGTGGGCAGCGTTTGCTCAAATGCCGGAGCTGCCGTCCGATGCATTCTCATGTGTGCGTATGGCATTGTCGGGTGCTGCAAAACTCCCAGAAGCGATCGCAGATCACCTGTATCGACGATTCGGGCTGAAGGTGTACGAGGGATACGGACTTACCGAGGCGGCGCCTGTCGTCACGACGTCGGTGGGCGATGATTGGATTCCCGGAAGCATCGGCAAGCCATTGCCAGGAATCACCGTGCGATTGGTCGACGAGGATGGCGATGACGTACTGGTGGGCGACGCGGGCGAAGTGTGGGTGAGCGGATTGAATGTGTTCGCCGGTTATCTGAATGACCCGCAGGCGACAGGTCGTGTGCTGACGTCTGACGGATGGTTGCGAACCGGAGACATCGGAGTGATCGACGACAATGGACGTTTGTTCTTGGTCGACCGCGCAAAAGACCTCATCATCGTGTCCGGTTTCAATGTGTATCCGGCTGAGGTCGAATCTGTGATTGCGCAGCATCCCCACGTGAAAGAAGTGGTGGTCATCGGTACTCTGCATCCACACACAGGTGAGACGGTGCGCGCGTATGTCGTCACTCGAGACGGAGTGCACCTGGACGAAGATGCACTTGTTGACTTCTGTCGCTCGCGTTTGGCGCGTTACAAGTGTCCGACGAAGGTCCTGCTCGTCGACCAAATTCCGAAGAACGTCAGTGGGAAAGTGTTACGCCACTCGTTGAAGTGACGCATCATCAATGAGCTCGCGCACGTCGGCGCGCGACTGACGTGTCGCGACGGTGGAGCCACTCGCCACGAGAAAGCCAGCGAACAGAACACATATTCCGACGAACAAGGTCACGGCAAACGCCGTGTCTTCGCCGAGGCGGCCGGCGAGTGTGCCGCTTGCGGAAAGGATGATGGCGCCAAGAGCTATCAGAATGTTGCCGAGCGCGAGCCGACCCGGTGCTGAGACGACACGTCGCGCCGACGGCGTGACCGATGGTGAGCGTCGACGAAGAACCTGAACAGCGCTGTATGCAGCGCCCGTGAAGATAATGATCGCGGGTACTGCAGATCCGACTGCGGCAAGAACGCGTGGAAGCACGGTGAAGACGTCGGAGCCTTTCGGCAGTTCATCCGGTGTCACCGGAGACATCGGAGTGACCATGACAACGCCAAGCGTAAATCCGCTGAACACGAGAAGCACGCGTGCAGTCGCATCACCGATTCGTGTTCCGGCGAGTAGGTAGATAGTGCCAAGTGCGAGCCACGGGACATTGATGACAGCACCGAACGCAAAGAACATTCGGAATGAAGCACTACTCCAGCCACGGGCCTCTGCCCACCACAACGACATCGCCGCCACGGCAAAAAGGCCCATGGCAATCGTCCATGCCAGGTCATGGCGCCGACGCCGGCGTGCCCAGCGATCAGCAGTGCTCAGGCCAAAGGCAAGGGCGACGAGCACCGTGGCGGCAGCCAGAGCCGTGTTCAACGTCACGGGAGGAACACTAGGGCGAGGCCTGCTGAGTTCGTGAAAAGTTGCACGAAGTAATAGCGTGTGGAACGCATGAGCGACTTCCCCCGTCGTCGAATTCCTGAGGCCGCTGTCGCGCGCCTGCCTATGTATCTGCGCATCCTTATTGAGCTCACGGCTGAGGGCACGCAGCAGGTGTCGAGCGATCAGTTGGCCCAATTGGCCGGCGTGAATGCGGCAAAGGTACGCAAAGACCTGTCGTATCTGGGCAGCTATGGAACACGCGGCGTCGGTTACGACATCGAGTACCTCACCTATCAAATCCAACGCGAATTAGGTCTGAATCAGTCGTGGCCTGTCGTCATCGTCGGGGCCGGCAATCTCGGTCAGGCCCTCGCGAACTACGGCGGTCTTGGTGGTCGCGGTTTCAACGTTGCCGGAGGAGTCGATGTCGATCCGTCGAAAGTTGGCTCCGTCATCGGTGGTGTGCGAATCAGGCACATCGACGACTTGACGAACATCGCGCAATCGAAGTCGGTCAGCATCGGTGTCATCGCAACGCCTGCAACTCACGCACAGGAAGCAGCCGACCAACTTGTAAGAGCTGGCATCGGTTCGATTCTGAATTTTGCGCCAGTCGTCATCTCGGTACCTCGCCATGTCCGTGTGCGCAAAGTCGATCTGGCGCTTGAGCTGCAGATACTCAGCTATTACGAACAGATGCGTTCGAAGGGTCTGCGTGCGGTACCCGACGTCGCTGACGGTCAGACGGCCTAGTCAGAGACGATCATGAGCTTCGTCGTCTTCGGCATCAACCACCGGACCAGCCCGCTGTCGCTACTTGAGAAGGTGGCCATCGCCCCCGCCGACGTTGCGAAGACGTTACGCATCGTTCAGAACATGGATGACATCCGTGAAGTTGTCATCTTGTCCACCTGTAACCGCACAGAGGTGTACGCGACAGTCGAGAGATTCCACGACGCGCATGGTGCCATTCGGAACTTGTTTTGCAATCTGGGTGACCTTGACGTGAACGACATCCAGCCCTCCCTCTACTACCAACATGACGAGGCAGCGGTTCGACATCTGTTCAACGTCGCTGCAGGGCTTGACTCAGCAGTGCTCGGCGAGCACGAAATTCTCGGACAAGTGAAACAAGCCTGGGACGAGGCCATGCGGGAAGGAACCGCACGCAGCGAGCTGAATCTGGTGTTTCGCCACGCGATCGAGACCGGCAAACGTGCACGAACCGAGACCGAAATTGGCCGGTCAACTGCGTCTGTGTCGCAAGCCGGAGTCGAGATGGCGGTCGATGCAATCGGTTCATTGGCTGGTCGCACGGTCATGGTCGTCGGAGCCGGAGACATGGGTGTCGGCGTCGCTGGTGCACTCGCTCGTCAGGGTGCCGACATAGTCGTCACCAACCGCACCGGAGAACGTGCCGATGAACTGGCAGACTCAGTCAACGCGCGTGTCGTGCCATTCGTCTCTTTCGAAGACGAACTGTCCACTGTCGACATGGTCGTGACGTGCACCGGAGCTGGCACTGTCATCTTGACCGCGGACATGGTCCACGCTGTGCGCGTCGATGCAGGCAAACCGTTGATGATTGTCGACATCGCTCTGCCGCGTGACGTCGACTCATCCGTCGGTGACTTGCCGGGTGTCACGTTGAAGGACTTGTCGCATTTGCGTGAGTGGGCAGACAAGGGTCGTGAGTCTCGTGCAGCAGAGGCTGCTCGTGTCGAAGACATCGTCGCTGACGAGGTCGAGCGTTACGTCGTCGATTCATCTGCCCGACAGATGGCCCCGCTCATCGCGCAGATTCGCGAGTTGGCAGAGTCCATTCGCGTCGGAGAGTTAGCGCGTTACGAAGCCCGATTGGCGTCGCTGAGCGCCGAGCAGCGCGAAGTCGTCGAATCGTTGACCGCAGGAATTCTCGCCAAGTTGTTGCACGGGCCGACGGTCCAGCTGAAGTCGGTATCTGGAAGCCCCCAAGGGGCGCGACTCGCGGGTGCGCTGCGCGAGCTTTTCGACCTCGACTGATTGCCATACTTGTCCCATGACCAATCGGTCCCGAGTCCTTCGATTGGCGACGCGCTCGAGTCTTCAAGCACGCACTCAGTCGCAGGTCATAGCCGACGCGATTCGGGCTCACGATGCGAACATCGATGTCGAACTTGTTTTCGTTGACACCACCGGTGATCAGCGCGCTGATGTTCCCTTGCACGAAATCGGTGGACAGGGAGTGTTCGTCAAAGAAGTCCAGCACGCGGTACTCGATGGTCGAGCCGATGCGGCCGTGCACTCAGCGAAGGACTTGCCCTCTGAAAATGTCACCGGTCTCACCATTGCCGCCTTCACAGAACGCCGTTCTGCACAAGACGCATTGATCGGGTGCTCGCTTGATGAACTTCGACTCGGTGCGACTGTCGCTACCGGATCAGTGCGTCGTCGCGCACAACTCTCCGTTTTGCGTCCGGACCTGTCCTTTGCAGAACTACGGGGCAATATTCCGACCAGACTCGAGCGCATCCCAGAAGGCGGTGCAATAGTCATGGCCGTTGCTGCTCTGGAAGTTTTGGGCATGACCGATCGAATTGCGCAAGTGCTCGACATCGAACTGTGCGTGCCGATGGTCGGCCAAGGTTGTGTCGCCGTCGAGGCTCGTACTGATGACATGGTCGTGCGCGAGGTGCTGGGTCACCTTGATCACACAGCCACCCGTCGCGCGGTGGAAGCCGAACGGGCATTCCTCGCAGAACTCGGCGCAGGCTGCTCCTTGCCGGTTGCAGCGCATCTCGATGCAGATGGCACATTCCATGCGTTCATGGCACGTGACGGAGAAGTGGTGCAACTGGCGGGCTCCATCGGTTCATCCGACGACCACAAAGTTGTTGGTGCAGGTATCGCGCATGAGTGCCGCCGACTCCTGCGAACACGGTGACAGGCCATGATACGAAAATTGTCCACTTGCACCGTGGTCGTCACGAGAGCAGCCGAACAGAACGCTGACCTCACTGCTGCCCTCGAAGCCCACGGAGTTTCCGTGGTCGAAGTTCCACTCATCGCAATAGATGAGCCGGAAGATGAAGGAGTAGACCGTGATCGAACGTTGCATGGGTTCAAGGATTTCGAGTGGATTGTCGTGACCTCGCCGAACGGCGCGGCCCGCGTGCGTCCGTTCTTCGATGCGCACGGTGCTGCCGGCGACGATGGCGAGTTGCCGAAAGTAGCTGCTGTAGGGGTCGCCACTGAGCGCGCACTCGGACATCCTGCACAGTTGACCGCCGAGCCCGCTCGTGCATCGGTGTTGGTGGATGAGTTTCCCGAGGGTCATGGTCAGGTGTTGGTCGTGCAAGGCGAACGCGCAGGCAACGACGTCGAAGTCGGATTGCGTGCGAAGGGTTGGTCAGTGACGCGCGTCAACGCATATCGCACCGTCACTCTGGAGCCGACGTTCGAACAGCGTGAGGATGTCCGCAACGCAGACGCCGTGGTGTTCGCATCGGGGAGCGCAGTTCAAGCATGGTTCGAGTCCTTCGGCATCGACACTCCGCCTGTCGTCGCGTCGATAGGACCAGTGACGACACGTGCAGCCAACAATCTGGGTATGTACGTGTCGACCACGGCGGAGACACAGTCGGTCCATGCCCTCGCTGATGCTGTGGTGTCGGCTCTGTTGGCTGACGAATGAACCTCCTGACCGATTCTCTCGGTCCGCCAATAGCCTTTGCTCCGATGTTTCCCGTGTCGCGTCCTCGACGTCTGCGTACCACAGCAGCACTCCGAGAACTCACCGCCGAGTCTCGTGTGCACGTGTCCGATCTCATCGCACCACTTTTCGTGCGAGAAGGCATCGACACTCCGCAACCGATCGTCTCGTTGCCTGGCGTCGTTCAACACACGCTTCCCAGCCTGGTCGATGAAGTTCGTCAGCTCGTCGCGCTCGGAGTGAAGGGAGTCATTCTCTTCGGTGTTCCATCGACCAAGGACGATGTGGGCTCGGGTGCGTTTGACCCAAACGGCATCGCCCAGAAGGCGTTACGGACCTTGCGTGACACCTTTCAAGATGACATCGCGATCGTGTCTGACCTGTGCGTCGATGAGTACACATCACACGGGCATTGCGGGGTCCTCGATTCGTCTGGTCGAGTCGACAATGACGCGACACTCGACATTTACTGCCGCACTGCACTCGCACAAGCCACTGCCGGAGCCCATGTCGTGGCTCCGAGCGGCATGATGGACGGTCAAGTTGGCGCCATTCGTGCGGCACTTGATGCCGCTGGTTTCGTCGATGTCGCGATCATGGCCTACTCGGCGAAGTATGCATCGGCGGAATACGGTCCGTTCCGTGATGCCGTCGACGTGCGCATCGCTGGTGGCGGAGACCGCAAGGGTTATCAGCAAGATTGGCGCAATTCACGCGAGGCCGTTCGTGAAGTGCTCGAAGACATCGATCAGGGAGCCGACATCGTCATGGTGAAGCCTGCACTTGCCTATCTCGACGTCATTGCCGAAGTACGTCGACTTACCCCGTTGCCACTGGCCGCGTATCACGTGAGCGGCGAGTATTCGATGTTGAAGGCGGCGGCAGCCAATGGTTGGATTGACCACGATGCGACAGCGCTCGAACATCTCGGTGCAATGAAGCGAGCGGGAGCAGACATCATCCTCACGTACCTCACCCGGTGGTACGCCGAGCACGTCTCATGAACGACGCCATCGGGTTGTGTGACCCGACGACGTGTGTTGCAGCGGGCTGTGATGCGGTCGTGTGTGTAGGCAAAGGTATCGCATCGAATGAGCGCATCTTCAATCGCTCGGCTCAGGTCATTCCAGGTGGTGTGAACTCGTCGATTCGTGCATTCAAGGCCGTTGGTGGAACGCCGTACATCGTTTCACGTGCCAAAGGTGCCCACGTCTGGGATGTCGAAGGACACGAGCTCATTGATCTGGTGCAAAGTTATGGTGCGGTCATCTTGGGGCATGCGCACCCAGCAATCGTCGCTGCGGTGTCTGCAGCTGCAGTCGATGGCACCTCATACGGAGCACCGACGACGAGAGAGATGAAGCTTGCCGAAGCAATCAGCGAGCGCGTGCCGTCATGCGAGATGGTCCGCTTCATGAACAGTGGCACTGAAGCCACGAGCACCGCGGTGCGTCTGTCGCGTGGTGCGACTGGTCGCGACAAGATCGTCACCTTCCACGGAAACTTTCATGGCGCGACCGATGCACTTCTCGCAGCCGGTGGCAGCGGCGTCGCCACTCTGGGTCTTCCTGGCACAGCTGGTGTTCCCAAAGAGGCTGTCGCCAACACGTGGGTGTTGCCGTACAACGAAGTCCCCATCCTCGAAGACGACGTCGCTGCGGTCATTGTCGAACCTGTCGCGGCGAACATGGGTCTCGTGCCCCCCGCGCCGGGATTTCTCGAGGGTCTACGGGCCGAATGTGACCGCGTCGGAGCACTGTTGGTGTTCGACGAAGTCATCACAGGCTTTCGACTCGGACTCGGTGGGGCGCAAGCAAAAGTCGACGTGCGTCCTGACCTCACGTGCTTCGGGAAAGTCATCGGTGGCGGATTGCCGATCGGAGCAGTCGGCGGTCGTCGTGATGTCATGTCGAACTTGTCACCCGTCGGTTCGGTGTTCCACGCGGGCACCCTCGCCGGAAACCCCATCGCGACTGCGGCCGGACTTGCAGTTCTGAACGAGCTGTCCGCCGACTCGTACATGGACTTGTCTGCACGCGCCCGCCGTTTGTCCGCCGTGCTACGCGACGCATGTGCGAATGCAGGGGTTGCGGCGCAGTTCCCTGTGTTCGGCACCCTTGTCGGCATGCATTTCGGTTCAGCACTGAACGGGCGAGCGCCGTCGAATTTCGACGAAGCCAAGACCACGGACGAGAAACTCTTTGCACGGGTGTTCCATTCAGCCCTGTCAAACGGCGTCGCTCTCGCACCCGGTGCATACGAGGCACTGTTCGTCGGACTTGCACACACCGACGATCTCATCGATGCCATTGGCGAGCGGATGATGACTGCACTGACATCAGTCGCACGGTCATAATCGGTTCGGTGAACACGACAGTCCTCCGTCGGAATGTTGCCGCGATGCTCGGCATCGCTGGTTCGATAGCAGTCGTCTTCGCTTCGCTCACCAGCCGCGGAGCAAGTGACGCCTCGCTGGATGTCGTAGAGAACAAGGTTGACCTCGTCGGTCGCGTCACTGCTTCGGTCGCTACTCAAGAGTGGTCGTCGAACGGCGACGTGAGCACCGGTTCGATGATAGTCACGCTGTCGACAGGTCGTGTCGTGAACATCGTGTCAGGGACACTTGTCGGTGTGAACGGTGATGTCGAAGCGTGTGATTTAACGCTCGGCACGGACAAGTGTGTGTTGCTTGCCGACATGCTCGGCGACGCCGTTGTGTGGTTCACCTTCGTGAAGGCCGATGCCGAGTTACCTGATTCTCGACTCACACTTCCTGGACTTGTCGACATGCGAGAGAACGGAGACTTCGGAGTGCTGCCGAACGGCTGGCAGATTCCACTTGCGACGCCGGTGAAGCGAGTGTGTGACGCAGCGCCCACTGTGTCACTGCGTGACTTCATCGACCGTCATGCAGGAACGAATGCCTCGACGACCTTGTCTCTCGAGACTCAGACAGTCATCGAGGTCAGGTGCGTAGCGAAGTGATCTGACGCGGTCAGGCGTTCGGCGCAAGTCGGACGATTGCCGCAGCAGCTTTGTACGCCGCCTCTGCCGGACCAATTTCATCGGGCCGAAGAAGGTTCGCCATGATGCGCAACACCCACTCCATGAGCGTCCTGCTCTGCATGCCCACACGAGACAACTCGCGCATCAGGGCTGGCCGTCCGATGACGCGCGCAAAAAGTCTTGCCACCTTGAAGTACTGGCCGTACTCGTCGTCAAGCAATGTCGAGTACTGCTGAATTGCTCGCGGATCACCACTGACGAGTGCATCGTGGAGCACCTGTGCTGCCATGCGGGCGGTCTCGTAGGCGTAGTCGATTCCCTCACCATTGAAAGGATTCACGCTGCCTGCGGCATCACCGATGACGATGTGCGTGCTGCCGACTTTCGGTCCGACACTTCCACCCATCGGAATTCTTCCGCTTGTGGCGCGACATGTGGGCGCGTCGGGCGTGATTCCCCAATCGTCGGCGACCATGTGCGCATATGCATCGAGAATCTGCGTCGTGTTGACACTCTTGAAGTCACGGAACGTCGACAGCAACCCGACACCGATGTTGATAGTCCCATCACCGACCGGGAAAATCCAGCCGTAACCCGGCATTGACTTGCCGTTTTTGTCTTTCACGTCGAGTGCTGACTCGATCCATGGCTCGGCATGGCGCGGACTTTCCCAGTATGTGCGTATCGCGGTTCCGTAAGGCCACTGTTTCGTACGTGCGGTGCCCAGTGCACGTCCGATGCGAGAGTTCGCACCATCTGCGACGACGACGTACTTGCTACGAATCTCGAATGTCTGATGAGTGTTCTTGTCGGTGACTGTCGCACCGCGCACGAATCCCATGTCAGTGATCGGCGCATGAGCCTCGTGCCCTTGCAGCAGTCGAGCACCGGCTTGTTCAGCATTGTGTGCGACCATCATGTCGAGCTCACGCCGACGCACGACGTAACCGTGTTGCGGGTACACAGGATGTGTCGGCCACTGAAGCTCGAGCGCTTTGCCATGAGCCGTGGCTCGCAATCCGTCATAACGATGGAATGCTGACAACTTCTCCTCGAGACCCATGTCCGCGAGTTGCTTGACAGCGCGAGGAGTCAAGCCGTCACCACAGGTCTTCTCCCGCGGAAACGTCTTTTTCTCGACGATCGTCACGTCGTGTCCCTGGGTCGCGAGCCAGTAGCCCGCAGCTGCACCGGCGGGTCCACCTCCGATGACGAGCACGTCAGTCTCCACCGGAGCAGCATTGACAGAAGGTGTGATGTCGGGGGACTGTTCGTCGTTCATGACCGTTCGTTGTCGCCGGTAGGGGGTGACGACAATTTGGAGGCTACGGCTGGTCGAACGTCAGAGCCCAACGGTGCCGACGATTGCGCGTGTCGCGCAGTGATTGTTTATTTGCCGACGGTGTCGCGGGGGGTGGTGCCGACTGCGAGAGGCTTGTTCTCAAGCATCGCAAAGTCTTTGTCCACTGAGTCAAATGTGGTCGAACCAGCCTCAAGTGCCTTGAAGATCTCTGATTCTGGTGAACACCATGTCTCGTACTCCGCGGCCCACTCTTCATTTGTCGGATCAGCACCGCTCAGGTCGTAACGCACGTGACAGACGACTCCGAGGATTTCGGCCTCGGTCAGGCCGCCACCAGCCTTCTCGCCCTGCATCGGCATGGCGTTGCCGTTGTAGGACAGTGGCGCGTGGGCTCCACCTTCACGATCGGGGTCGCCGTACACCTTGAAACCCTCAGCGGCATAGGCCTGGCTGCCGGTGTAGACGAAGTTCAACATGTCCTCAATATGGGGGAAGGTCTTCATGACTTCGCCCTGGTAGAGCGCGCGGCCGGCTCCACCGGCACCTTCACCACCGTGGCAGCCCGCGCAACCACTGTACGTGGCCGTTCCGACCGCCAGAGGCCCAGCAACAGCCTTTTCAACCGGCTGAAGTGCGATGAGATAGAGGAATCCCCACAATGGCAGCAGGCTGAGGCCGGCCATCGCCCAGAACGGGATCTTCTTGCGGGAGTTCGAGGCAGCCACGTACGGCGCATCCGGCTTGTGCGGGGGTGGTGCCGCATGTACGCTCGCAGCGTTTGCGGGGGCAGACGATGCGACCGCGGGAGCCGAAGACGTCGTCGCTGGCGTCGCGGTGCCGGCATCAGCCGGAGCTTCGCCGGACATGGCGGCACGACGATCCTTCGACCTCTTGAGGAGATGTTCCGGAATCTCGGTCACGGCGGTCCTTTCGCGCCCCTGTCACATGGCGCCACATTTGGGAGAAATCGACTGTTCGACAGGGAGTCCCTGCCTGCCTCAACGATAGACAACTTCGCGCCGCATACCTGAATTCATCTGACGGACAATTGTGGTCGCCCGTCACAAAAGCACAACCCGAGACAAGTGTGCTCGTGAAGTACAAACGACGATGTCGCGCACAAACGTGATCGAGCGTGACGGAAGTTGACCCGTATGAATAGGGGAGAAATGGCGGTACTGGGTAGGGGCGTGACTAGTGTTAGTTCGCAGGTCAACAGACCAATTTCCACAGCATTCAAAGTTGGCGACCCCGACTGTGAGTGTCGTTGAAGCCCTACCACCCAATCCCCAACACACGGAGAAGCAGCACAGTCCCATGCTCGCGATCAAACCGCTCGAGTGGCCCGGAATGAACCAGGCGTTCCTCTTCTCCTTCGCCATAACAGTGGCGATGGGGTTGGCCGTCATTCCTTATGGCAAGCGTCGCAAGGTGGGTAAGCCCGTCACGTGGGGCGAGGCGATGGTCGGTTCGGTGTATGTGTTCTTCGTGTGGTTCCTCGCATTCGGAGTGGTGCCTCACCAGTGGATCGACCATGCAGACAAAGATCTCGGTTGGCGTAAAGACAAGATCATCTACGGCCCGCTGGACTTGCTTCAGCCCGACACGTATGGCGGAAGTTTCCCCATCACGATCAGTTACGAAGCCCTTCGCGACGTCATTGTCGTCGTCATTCACGTCATCTTCTTCGCGATGACAATCTTCATCATCTCCTGGTGGCAGAAGCGTGGAACCACGACGACCAAGGAACTCGAGCAGTCAACGTATGGTCGTCCGCTCGTGAGGAAGTCGTAGGGCTGACATGGCAAAGACCGATGCCAACCCACCGATGCCAGAGTGGTCGACGGAGTACCAACTCGTCGAAGTCGATGCTGATTACCTGACGAAGGCCGTCAAGCCGAAGCAGTTCATCCACATCGACCAAAGCGAATGCATCATGTGTGAAGGCTGTGTCGACATCTGTCCGTGGAAGTGCATCCACATGGTCACTCCCGATGCTGTCGCCGAAGCACAGGGAACTGAACTTCCTGGGGCCGACCCCAAAGACAATGTCATTTTCATCATCGATGACGACGTCTGCACACGCTGTGCATTGTGCGTCGATCGTTGTCCGACGGGCGTCATCATTCTCGGTAAAGCCGGAGCACCACTTGCGACCGGCGAGACCCACACTCGAACCAACAACCACGGCTACGCCTACGGAATGCGACTCTAGGAGATAAGCGACATGGCAAAAGTCCTCGACAACCCCCGTCCCACACTGAAAGAGCGTGCCGCGAAACTCGGCGAGCAAGTGCAGGGAAGCCAAGCGTGGAACTCGATTTTCCGTCCTGGTTCGATCTTCCGCAAGGGATACACCGACAGTCCTCGTAACCGTTCGTACGTGATCATGAACTCGGTGCTGTATCACCTTCACCCAGTGAAGGTGAAGCGTCACGCAGTCAAGGTGAGCTACACGCTGTGCCTTGGCGGTTTGAGTTTCTTTTTGTTCATTCTGCTCACTGTCACCGGCATCTTCCTGATGTTCTTCTATCGACCGACAGCAGCGAACGCGTGGCAAGACATTCAGACGTTGCAGACATCAGTGACATTCGGTCTGCTTGTGCGAAACATGCACAGATGGGGGGCACACCTGATGGTGTTGTCGGTGTTCTTGCACATGGCGCGCGTCTTCTACCACGGTGCGTACAAGCCGCCGCGTGAGTTCAACTGGGTCATTGGTGTCGTGCTGCTCACACTCACACTGCTGCTGTCCTTCACTGGTTACTTGTTGCCGTGGGACCAGTTGGCGCTGTGGGCTGTCGCGGTGGGAACCAACATGATGGGAT
>SXWG01000151.1 GCA_005789925.1 Actinomycetota bacterium
ATCACCTTCGTGGCGAATAGCTCGATCGTCTCGGTAGACGGATAATCGGGGCACCATGGCACGAAGCCCGTGCAGCCCGCATCGAGGAAGCGGCTGATCTTCTCACTGACTTGCTCGGGCGTTCCGACGAATGCTTTCTCGCGCCACACCTCGAGTGGCTCGCCAGACATCGAACGAGAGCCGGCTGCCACCAACTCCGATTCGGTCTCGCGAATGAGGACCTCGCTCGAGATGGTTTTTCGAATCTCTGATTCGTCGCGACCGACGGTCTTGCAGTGAGTCTTCAAAATGTCACGCTTACGAATGAACTCATCGAGCGACGACCCGAAATTTGACACGTTCGCATGCTCAGCGACGACGCGAAGCGTCAACTGTTCGCCACCTCCACCGATCCACACCGGCGGATGAGGTTGCTGCAGCGGCTTTGGATCGCAGTTCGCACGCACGAGCCTGTAGTGCTTACCCTCATAACTGGTCTCTCGCTGCGTCCACATGGACTTCACGATTTCGACGGTCTCACGCAACATGCCGATGCGTGCCGATGGCTTCGGATAGTCGTACCCGTATCCCCGGTACTCATTTTCGTACCAACCGGCTCCGATACCCCACTCGACGCGACCGCCAGAGATGACATCAAGCGTGGACGTGATCTTGGCGAGAAGAGCCGGGTTTCGGTAACTGTTGCACCCGACCATCTGGCCCAATCTGATGCGACTCGTCCTCTGGCTGATGGCTGCAAGGGTGGTCCAGCACTCGAACACGGCTTCGTGTGCAGGGACAGGGACATTGTGGAAGTGGTCGTAGACCCACAGTGAGTCGAAGCCCAATTCTTCGGCCTTCACCGCGATGTCGACCGCCGCCTGCCATTTGTTTTCCGCGCCGTCGATCGACGCCAATTCCATCTTCCAACCTTGCGGCATGAAGACGCCGAAGAGCGGTGCGTGGTCAGATCGGAAGGTCACCAGTTGCCTTCTTCGTGGATCCGGTGTCCGTGAACGCCTTGATCGTGTTCTCGGCAATACGCATCTGATGAATCTCGTCCGCGCCATCGGCGAATCGTGCCCACCTGGCGTGTTGCAGCATGCTTGCGAGTGGGGTGTCAGTCGAATACCCGAGTGCGCCGTGCACTTGAATGGCGCGGTCGATGATGCGGTTCAGGCTGTTAGCCACGAAGTGCTTCGCCATCGACACTTCGGTTCGAAAGTCGTCGCCCCGGTCGATCTTGTAGGCGGCATGGAGAACCATCAACTTGCATTGGTACAGCTCCATCGCCGAGTCGGCGATCATCCACTGGACTCCCTGCTTTTCTGCGAGCCACGAACCGTGCGAGTAACGCGTCAGCGATCGATCAACCATCATGTTGAGCGCGGACTCCGCTTGAGCGATCCAACGCATGCAGTGAGCCAAGCGAGCCGGACCAAGTCGATACTGACCGAGACGATGACCGTTGCCACGTCCACCGAGAATCTGTGAGTCGTGCACCCGCAGATCCGTGATGACGATTTCGCTGTGCCCGGTGGAACCGTGCATGGTCTCGACTTCGCGAACGTCATTCCAACCTTCTGTCGGCAGATCGACGAGAAAAGCGGTGTTCGCCCCTCGTGATCCTTCGGGCACATCCAACTCGGTTCGAGCAATGAGAATCGCGAATTTCGCGCGACGTGCGCCGGAGATGAACCACTTGTGCCCGTTGACGATCCATTCGTCACCGTCTTTGATGGCATGGGTCTTGATCAGCGTCGGATCAGAACCAGCGACCTCGGGTTCAGTCATGGCAAAACACGAGGACACCACACCGTCACAGAGTGGCTTCAGGTACTTCTGCTTCTGCTCCGGAGTGGCCCAATGGTGCAACGTGTGCATGTTGCCCTCATCCGGCGCTTGACAGTTAAACACCCACGGACCGACACGAGTCTTTGCCGCCTCAGCCTGGACCATTGCCAAGGCGACGTGACCAAGACCCATACCTCCCCATTCCTTCGGCATGTGTGGCAACCACAGACCTTCACTGTGCGCGAACTTGCGCAGTCTGACGAGTTCGGTCACGTAGGCGCGACGCGTGTCGGCATCCATTTCCTCACGATGGCCATACGGCTCCATCGCCGGAATGATGTGCATGTCGACGAAGTCGCGGACCTTGCCTCGAATCGCCTCATGTTCAGGCGCCAGTGTGAAATCGATCATGTCAGCCTCGAATCAGTGAATGCGTCTCGACAAACACGGAGCGCAGTTGGGCGCACCCGTCCTCAGGCACCGTAGCCTTCCGAGAGTGAGGTTCGGCAGTCGTAACCAGAGTCGTGAGAGCGATGTTTCTTGGGACACCGACACCTTGCCGGAAGGCGAGACCAAGTCAGCGATGGTGCGCGCCATGTTCGATGCCATCGCCCCGCGCTACGACATGGTCAATCGCATCATGACGTTTCGCCTCGACGTGAGGTGGCGCAAACGAGCCGTCCGAGAACTGCGGTTACCGCGCGGGAGCACTGTCCTCGATCTCGCATCGGGTACGGGTGACCTCTGCGTCGATCTTGCCAAAGCCGGACACAAACCGCTCTCGATGGATTTGTCGTTCGGAATGTTGTCTGCCGACCGCAGTGGTTCACCCCGAGCACAGTCCGACATTCTCCGCCTTCCCGTCGCAGACGGATCGGTCGACGGGGCGATGTGCGGTTTCGCGCTACGAAATCTGGTCGACCTCGATGTCTTCTTCCGCGAATTGGCACGCGTCGTGCGACCTGGTGGTCGCATCTCGCTCCTCGACGTCGGTGTTCCGCATCGTCGTCTCATTCGGTTTGGTAACGACATCTATTTCGGAAAGATCGTCCCCCGCATCGGTGCGCTGCTCTCTGACGGTGCGGCCTACCGGTACCTTCCGCGGAGTGTGTCGTACCTACCTCCACGCGAGCAGTTAGTGCAGATGCTTCGTGATGCCGGCTTTACTGACGCCGTCCACGAGCAACTCTCAGGTGGAATCACCCAGATGATGACGGGGACACGCAACCAATGACGTCACGGTTGCACGTCTGCAGCCGACCACTGACGACACCGCTCGACCTGAACGCGGTGTGCAGAGGTGATGGCCTTCTCTTCGTACGTGACGGTGTCGGCGTCGCTGGGCGCGGTAGTGCTATCGCGTGTGATGAGAACTCAATTCTCAATGTGCTGAACGAAGTCGCATCCGTTGACGATCAGACCGACGCACCACACGCCGTCGTCGCATTTGGTGTCAAACCCTTCGCGCGGGAAGCGCCTGCTCGATTCATCATCCCTGAAATTCTCGTGCACAAGCGGGCCGACGGAAGCCATTCGGTGTCTCTCATCGGCACAGACCCACAACTATTGACTGAGGCGCGGCTGTCTGCGGTCGTGGCCGACATGGCCAGCACACGGCCTAATCCGCCAAGTGTCAATTCATTCACGGTCGAACCTCTCACGCCCGTCGACACGTATCTCTCGGCCGTCATGGCAGCTCGTGACGCCGTGCGACGGGGCGACATCGACAAGGCGGTCATCGCACGAGACATCCAGGTGCGCTCATCACAACCACTCGACGTGTACAGCATTCTGCTTCGACTACGCGCGTCGTTCGGATCAAGTTACCGATTCCACATCGGTGGTTTCCTCGGTGCCTCTCCGGAATTGCTCGTTGAGCGTCAGGGCCGCATCATTCGTAGCCATCCACTCGCGGGCACTGCGCCACGTACCGGAGACGCGACAGTTGATGCACGCCTTGCTGCAGAGTTGGTAGCGAGCATAAAAAATCAAATCGAACACCGTGTCGTCATCGACATGGTGCACGACACCCTGCTCCCCCATTGTTCGTACCTCGACTGGGAACCAGAACCATCCATCGTCACGGTCGCCAATGTCCAGCATCTCGGCACCGCACTCGAAGGCGCGCTCGTCGAACCGCCACTCACTGCGCTCGCTCTCGTCGACATGCTCTGCCCGACACCTGCCCTCGGTGGTCACCCGACACATGAAGCCATGGACCTCATCACGAAAGTCGAGGGCATGGATCGCGGAGACTATGGCGGTGCCGTCGGGTGGATAGACGGTCTCGGGGACGGAACGTGGGCGGTCGCCATTCGTTGTGCTCAATTGAGTGCGGACCGAACACGCGCACGCCTCTTCGCTGGTGGTGGCATCGTCGCTGACAGCGAACCTCATTCAGAACTTGCCGAAACACAGGCAAAGTTCCAGGCGATGTTGTCGGCAATCGTCAGACCATGAGTCGACTGTCCACCGACTCGGCATTTGCTGTGCGAGACGGCCTCTCAGCCCGCTGACTGAGTAACCGCCGCTGCGGCAATGAGCCCGTTCACATGGTCGTGTGCGGCGACATTCGTCGATCGATCAGTACGAGCTTCGATGAGCACCGGGCCAGAGACGGCAAGTGCGACACGTAGGTCGTCCAATGTGGTGACGTTTCGATATGGAACGCCGAAGGTCGCGGCAAGATGTTCGAACGACACGGCATGCGGTGTGCCAAAGAGCGTCTCGAACTGATCAGCGTCCAACTCTTTTGCCTGAGGCAGGAAGCCGAAGATCGCTCCACCAGAGTTGTTCACGACCACGACTCGAAGATCTACCGGTCGCGACGCGAGGTTCCAGAAACCATTCGCATCGTGAACACAGGCGATGTCGCCGATGAGCAAGGTGGTGGGAAGCCCACTCGCCAATGCGACACCCACCGCCGTACTCACGACACCGTCGATGCCGTTCACTCCTCGATTGGAAAAGACTGCATGTTCACCACTCGCACCGCCGTACCACTCGACGTCACGGATCGGCATCGATGAACTCACGACGAGTGGACCGACACGACTTTGCATCACACACCGCGCGATGGCTGGTTCACTCCACGTGTCGCGGAGTGCGCGCTCCAGCGCCTGTTCGGCGCGGTCAGCGGCCGACTCCCAACCCTCTAACCACGGTTCATCCATGTCTCCTGGCGACAGTTGATCGATGCGCTCCATGAGGTGACGGCAGGCCTCGTCGACGTCGACAACGAAGTTGACGGCTCCGATCAACTCTGGATCGAACACGCGGTCATCGACGCACCACTGATGCACCGGGCAACTCAGCGTCTTTAACCACTGACCGAGAACTTTTGATGCGGGTGGCTCTCCGACACGGACAACGACCGATGGCTTCACTGTCGCCACGAACGCCTCACTTCGCAATAACCCGTCGAATGCTGCGACGACCACGGGGCTTTCGTCCCGCACTCCTGATCGAGTGTCTGCAAACACCGGCCATCCGAGCCGCTCGGCGATTTCGAGGATGGCCGGCGTCGCACCGCGTCCTGCGATGAAGACTCCG
>SXWG01000152.1 GCA_005789925.1 Actinomycetota bacterium
GGCGAGATGAGGTCGACGATGCGTGCTGTCATGTTCGTGGGGTCGAGTGGATCTTCGAGACGAAGTTTCTCGTCTGGGAACAACGGAGTGAGGTCCTCGAAGCGAGGACGCTGCCGAGCCTTCTCCGGGTTCATGCCGTTCACCGTGTGCATCTCGAGCATCGCCGGGTTCTTCTCGTTACGTCCTGCGGGACGCGACATTCCGGTGACGTAATCACCTTTGCGAAGACCGAACTGACGCGTGAGCTTCACCGGTACGTACGAGTCATCACGCGACGGGAGATACCCGTTGACTCGCAAGAATCCGTAGCCCTCGTCACGCAGATCGAGGTATCCGGACACTTCCACCGGATCGTTGCTGAACGGTTGATCATCTTGGCCTTCGTAGCGGTCTGTTCCCTGCGGGCCTTCATCACGACCTCCACGACCGCGACGGCGTCGACGACGACCATTGCGGTCCTGACTGTCCCAGGTCCCACCTTGGCGGTCGCCGCGATCCTGTCGCTGATGACCATTGTTACGGTCTCCTCCACGGTCATCGTGTCGCTCGCCTTGTCGATCGTTTTGTCGGGCTTCGCGCGCACCTGCGGCGTCCTCGGGCGTGATGCGACCTTCGTGCTCTGCCAATTCAATTTCCCACTCGGCGAGTGGTTCACCATCGGGTCCGAGCATCACCTTCTCCTTTTTGCTTGCCCCTCCTCCGGTTGACGTGGCACTTTCACCCTTGCGTGCATCAGCTCCTTCTCGACCCGACGACTTCGAAGGGGTTGCAGCCGGTGTCGCCGTCTTCTCGAGGATTTTCTCGATGAGTGTCGCCTTTGATGCGCGAGACACCGATGACACACCGAGCGCCTGTGCGATCGCAAGGAGTTGGTCCTTGTCTTTGTTTTCGAGTGCTGATTTCTCGAGGGCTTCTGCGGCCATCGTGTTGCCTGCTTTCATTTGGCCACGCGCGTGTGAGGCGAACACTGGCCGACAATCTCAACCCTGCAATTGCTGGGGAGAATCCGGTAATCCGAACACCCGAGACGATAGCGGTCGTGCGTTGAATGCACAACTACCACCAGGGCTTCCGAGGTCTGCCCTTCTAGGCTCGGCCTTCATGGCGTGGCGACGATTCACCTCTTATATAGCCGTCATGTTCCTCGCTGTCAGCGTCAACACATTGACGAGCCCGTCAGTTCAGGCGACCGACGCGTCGTCACCCGATGCACAACAGCCTCGCAAGGCACGGCTCGTCTCTCGCGTCGACACCGAGGACCGCGTGGCCTTCATCACGATCGACGATGGCCGGAGTGTGACTGACTCGATGACCGACTTCATTCGCGACAACAAAATTCCGGTCACCAGCTTCGTGCTGCCAGAGTGGCTCAAGAAACTGTGGGGCCCGACCTACTCGACATTCCCGAAGATGACTTTCGAGAACCACACCAACACCCACCGTCGCCTCGGTCGGTTGAGCCTCCAGAAGCAGACAAAAGAACTCTGCGAAGCAAGTCGTCTGGTCACCAAGATCGCCGGTGACGCTCCCCGATTCTTTCGTCCGCCCGGTGGCGTAATGAACAACGACACGCTCAAAGCAGCCGGGGCGTGCGGCATGCCATATGTCGTCAAATGGTCGGTCGACACGGCTGGTGGACTCGTCAATCCGGTTGGGGCTCGCACCACATTGCAACGGGGCGACATCATTTTGTTGCACTACATCCCGCAGGACACCGCGGTCCTGAAACGGGTGATGCAGATGATGAAAGAAGCGGGTCTCAAACCTGCGCTCTTGCGCGACTATCTGCCCTGACCGAAGTAGTCGGTGCATGCATCTCTGACGAACTCCTGAATGAGAAAGTTCCCTGCACACATGTCAGAACTTTTCGCGTCAACATCGTTACCATCCCGTCATGCGTATGCTCCTGAGCCTTCGTCACTCCAAGTTCGCTCGAGCCACAGCTAGCGCGCTAGTTGGTTGTCTCGTGCTCTCAGGTTGCGGGGCTGGTTCTGAGTCTGAACGTACCGTCCTCGACAGAAAGGTGGACATCGTCACCGAGAACACCGAAGTCGAGGGTGACCGCAATGCAGCCATTCCCGGTGCCGACGATGGACGACCATTCAACGGCGCGAACTGTTGCATCAGCGATATCACTGATGTTGATGCAACTTTTTCAGTCACCACGGGTCGAGAAGGTCCAGTTGGAGTCATCACCGGGGGCGTGACCGTCCTTGACAACAGATTTATGATCGACCGCACACAACCACGAATCGACTCTCCCGTGCACGACGTTCTCGCTGACGGACAGGGTGGCTACCTTGCCGCCGCACACGGACGGTTCCGCATCGGCACATCCACCCGACTTGCACTTGCACACGTGACTCAAGCAAATGCTGCAAGTAACGACGTGAATCTTCCTGCAATAGCGGGTCAACCCGCGATCTATGCATCGTCAACCGCTCGAGTTGGCTCCTCGACATTCATCGGTTCGTATTCACATGTGTACCGAGTCACGAACGACGTCATCGAGACCGTAAATATCGCTGGGTTCAACAAACGTGTGTCGTCTTTTGGCGACTATCTGATCGTGCTGTCAGACACAGGAGGGCTGACATCAACCCTTAGCGTTCTTGATGAACAACTTCGCCTCATCGACGCTGTCACCTTCTGGCACGAGGCGTCATCACCTTCTGTACTGACATATTCAGAGGGCCCGAGTCTTTTCGTCGCGGGCAAATTCGATGGTTTCAACGAAGAGCGATGTGGTCTCTCAAGTAATTCATCCACCAACTTCCGCATTTTCACACTACGGGACGGGTGCTTGACACCGACGAGCCACCGAATTGATTTTCAAGGTGCAGAGATAGTGACTGCCATTACTGCCTTCCGTGGCGGCACCATGCTTGCGGTCAAGTCCGGCATAGAAACGACGTTCAAACTGTTCGTGGTCACCGAAGCTGAAGCACGACCCATGCCAGACACCAACATGCCGACCGTCGTGGGCGAGGTCACTCACATGGTCGAATTCGGCTTGAATCTCGTGTACTCCCTCAAGTACTCGGGTTTTCTTCGTTTGACTGGTGGCACGAATGGAAATCAAGCGATCAACACACCAAGCACTCTCTGGCACCTGACACCAAGCCCTGCAGGATCCACACCAACTTCATTTGAGGGTCGCCTGACCGCGCGCATGGTGAATGAAGTCTTCGATCTCGAAGTCACAGGAACAAAACTTCTCGTGGCAAGTTCTGGAGCATCTCCCGTCGGAAGCAACACTCGTGGTGCATCGACGTACGTCGACAGGACTGGCCTGTACAAGAAGGCCGCCTTAGCGGGCACAGGAGATCTCATTGAAGCAATCAACGGTGGTCAATCTGTGGTCGTCGCGTCCTATGGGTCGGTGACCGTCGTGGAGCCAAATCTTGGAACGGTCATCGCAGACTTCCCCGTCACGAGGAATGGACGCTCTGATTTCGTCCATGACATTGCAGTTGCCAGAAACAATGTCTATGTCGTCGGCACGTTCGACAGCTTCGGGGGGCAACCACGCAATGGGCTTGCGCAGATCAACGTTGCCGCCGCTCCAGTTCTCGGCCCCCTCGGCGCGAACCGAACTTTCTACGCCGGCCTCGGGCGCCAGATATTCCCTACAGAAGTCGAAGCGTCGGACGCGTCACCCTTCCTCTTCGTCGCAGCATCACGAAGTGGCATCACATCGAGTGTCGACGGACGGCCACAAAGTTTCCTGGCAATCGAGACCGCGACATCAAAAGTCTCGAACTGGATTCCGAGGAATGATGCCGTGGCTGAAGTTCTCGATATGACCCTGAATGGAAATCAGCTCGTCGTTGCTTTTGATTCGACAATCTCTGCAAACAACCCCGACTGGCAGAGTGTCTACACATACCAAGTGGGCAACGAACCATCGGCCATTCCATTCAGAGCCAATGGCGAATCAAAAGATGTATTCAAATCGGTCGCAGTGAGCGGAACGAACGTCGTCGCAGTCAATGCCCTCAATGACCGTGACGTTCGGGTGTACAACACCATCACCCAGTCCGCGAATCGAATCGATTTTGGTGGCTCAGTCTCACGTGTCAAGAGATCCTCAGATGGCGTATGGGTCCTCGGTCGATTCACCTCGGTCGGACAGTCTCGAGCAGAAGCACCGGTGAAAATTGATCTGAATGGCCAAGTGAAGCTGTCTGATGGGACATCCTCAAATCAAGTCCAGCTCGTCAACGACACCGGCAGCACTGCGATTGTCCAGAATCGAGTCGTCAGCGTGAGTGAATGGGCAGCTCCGCCAGCCGATGGTGGTGGCGCAGGTGCAGGTGACTCTGTCGTCGGGATCGACTTGCCGCCAGACACGCAGATTGTCGACTCTCCTGCTGGCTCACAGGTGGCGACAGTGGATGACTCGGGAGTGGTCCGACCAGCAGATGGCTCGATGGTGACATCGATTCAAAACGTCACCGGCGTCATCGTGGGAGCCGGCGGTGAATCGTCGCCAACAGTCGTTGCGACGCCAGAAGGTCGTCGGGTCGTCATTTCATCAATTGCGCCCGGGAACAAGTCGCTGAGCATCACGTGGTCGAGTGCGACAGTCGGAGAGAACCACATCGCACGAACAAGTAGTGGCACTCGAACGTTCATATGTTCCAGCAGAGGCAACAGCTGCGTCATCTCTGGCCTCAATCC
Organism: Actinomycetota bacterium; assembly: GCA_005789925.1. Taxonomy (GTDB): domain Bacteria; phylum Actinomycetota; class Acidimicrobiia; order Acidimicrobiales; family Ilumatobacteraceae; genus UBA2093. The sequence goes on from SXWG01000152.1 coordinate 4,684, forward strand.
GGTCGAGGTGTACAGCATTACCGTCATGCCTGAAGCCAACGCCTCGGCCGCTTCGGCACCGAGCGTCTTTGTGAAACCGGTCGTCACGGCGAAAAAGGGTTCGAGCGTCAAGGCATCGAGCATCTTCGCTGTCAAAGCGTCGGGCAAGAAGTCGTGGACGGTTCGAGGCGGGTGCACGTTGTCCGGCACATCGGTGAAGATGCCGAAGAAGGCAGCGCGTTGTTCGGTGACGCTCTCTGTCGCGGCAGTGAAGAAGCAGCCACGCAAGACATACTCGGCCACCGTCGTGGTCGGCTGAGCCCACTAGCGTTGCGCACGTGAGCATGCGCAACAACGACAAAGACTTGACCGGCGCCAAGCGGACCGTCATTCGTGACGCTCGTCTTGTCGACGGCTCTGGCGGCGGCGCTCGCGATGCCGATGTCGTCGTCGCCGGTAACACGATTCTTGAGGTCACACCTGCGCGAAAGGCAGGCGTTGCGCACGCCCATCGTGTTATCGAGGCCGATGGTCTGCTCTTGACTCCTGGTTGGGTGGACATCCACACTCATTACGACGCCCAAGCGACCTGGGACCCATGGTTGACGCCGAGCAGTTGGCACGGTGTCACGACCGCGATCATGGGCAACTGCGGCGTAGGGTTCGCACCCGCACACGATGACCGTCATGAATGGCTGATCGA